>NZ_JBALEQ010000069.1:0-111005 GCF_036917775.1 Nostoc sp. | reverse complement strand
TGGGGGAGCCACAAAAATGCTCCCTATTTTTTGTCTCCACCATCTTCTCAAAGTTTTGTCCCATCTAGCTTAGAGTTGCCTTGTCACCCTCTCAGTCATAAGTGATTAACCAGACTTGATATGACAACTATTTTCACCTTCGAAATTCAGTACGAACAGGATGTTGTGCAAGCTCGGCAGCGAACTCGTGAGATCGCCGAGCAATTGGGTTTTGATGCTCAAGATCAGGCACGATTGGCAACGGCAGTTTCAGAAATTGCCCGCAATGCCTTTCAGTATGCTAGAGGTGGAACCGTTGAATTTTCTGTGGCAGGAGAGCCTCAAGAGTTTCTGATTCGGATTCAGGATCGGGGTAGTGGCATTCCTCATCTGGAAGACGTTTTGGCAGGACGCTACACCTCTGATACCGGAATGGGGCTAGGCATCATGGGTAGCCGCAAGCTGATGGATTTCTTTGAAATGGAATCGCTAGCGGGACAGGGAACAACGGTGGTGATGAGTAAAAGGTTGTCGAAGCGCACACCTAATTTCACCGATTTGCAATTGCAGCAGATTCGAGAAAGCATGATGGAGCGATCGCCCCAGAATCCTTATGAAGAGATCCAGCGACAAAACCAGGAGTTACTGCGGGCAATGGCAGATTTACGCAAGCGCGAGGAAGAATTAACCCAGTTGAACCGAGAACTGGAAGATACCAATCGCGGTGTGGTTGCCCTCTATGCAGAATTGGATGAGAAGGCAGACTCTCTGCAAAAGGCAAACGAGTTAAAAACCCGCTTTCTCTCGAACATGAGCCATGAGTTTCGCACGCCACTTAACTCGATTCTGTCCCTATCTCGGATGCTGCTGGCACGGATGGATGGTGATTTGTCCGTCGAGCAAGAAAAGCAGGTGACATTTATTCAAAAGGCGGCGAGCGGATTATCAGAACTGGTTAACGACTTACTGGATTTAGCTAAGGTGGAAGCTGGAAAGATTGAAGTGCGTCCCAGTTCCTTTGAAGTTAGTGATTTGTTTGCCACGCTGCGGGGAATGCTGCGCCCATTATTGGTTCAAGATTCCTCTGTCGTGCTGATTGTCGAAGAACCTGAAGGCATTGGGCAGATATATAGTGATGAGGGCAAAGTCGCTCAAATTCTCAGAAACTTTATCTCAAATGCCCTGAAATTTACCGAGCAAGGAGAAGTGCGCGTCAGCGCTTTACAAAGGGGTCATACCGTGATATTCACCGTATCCGATACGGGCATCGGTATTGCGATCGCCGATCAAGAGCGCGTTTTTGAGGATTTTGTCCAAATTGAGTCTTCTCTGCAAAAGCAGGTCAAGGGAACCGGGTTAGGATTGCCGTTATCGCGCAAGCTAACAGAGCTACTCGGCGGCAGCATTTCAGTTAGAAGTAAGCTGGGTGAAGGCTCCACCTTTACAGCATCAATTCCCATCGTCTACCCTTATGCAACCGATGACCTCCGATCGGAGACCATTGCACCACTTGAACCAACTGGCCTGCCCATTCTGGCGGTTGAAGATCATCCCGAAACGCTATTTATTTACGAAAAGCACCTTCAGGAGTCAGCCTATCAATTGATTGCAACCCGCACTTTAGCTCAGGCTAGGCTTGTATTACAACAAGTGCGACCAGCAGCCATTATGCTAGATATTATGCTAGAAGGGCAAAACGGCTGGACGTTCTTGCGAGAAATTAAAGGAGATGAAACGACACGCACTATACCTATAATAGTTATTACTATCATTGATAACGAAAAGCAAGCACTAGCATTAGGAGCCGATGGTTTTCTAATTAAGCCGGTAGACAGATTACAGTTGTTGAATAAACTTAATACGCTAATTAATCAGAACAAGCCGCAAAAAATCTTGTTAATTGACGATGACCCTGCCTATCGGTATTTGGTGAAGCAGTTGTTAATAAATACACAATTGAGTATTTTAGAAGCCATGAACGGACGGGAAGGTTTAAATTTGGCACAACGCGAGCAACCAACTGCGATCGTACTTGACTTGGAGATGCCAGAGTTCAATGGGTTTGATGTACTCAAGGAGCTTAAAAGCAATCCTGTTACTCAGTCGATTCCTACGATCATCTACTCATCTGCACAACTTGATGCAGAAACGCACAGCCAATTAGCAAAAAAAAGCATCGCCATTATTTCCAAAGAAACAGGCTCTCAAGCAACGGTGATTGACCAGCTTCAAGACGCGTTGCTTAAAGCTGGGCTTGTTCTAGAATCTTGTGGGCAAAGTCATGTCTGAGCCACAGGTTATCATCCTGCATATTGATGATCACGAAGCCAATCGTTACGTTGTGACTCGGATTTTGCAAAATGCAGGCTTTACTGTCGTAGAAGCAGCAACGGGAGCCGCAGGATTAAAGGCAGCTGTTGAACATCAGCCTGCTCTGGTGATTTTGGATGTTAAATTACCAGATATTAACGGCTTTGAAGTCTGTCGTCAAATTAAAGCAAATCCTGAAACTGCTTTTATTCCCGTGCTACACCTTTCTGCAAGTTTTGTCCAAAGCCAGGATAAAGCAGAAGGCTTAGACAGTGGTGCCGATGGTTATCTGGTGCAACCTGTTGAACCCATTGAACTGCTGGCGACAGTGCGATCGCTGCTGCGAATTCGACGGGCGGAGGAAGCTGCTTTATCCTCAGCACGAGAGTGGCAAACTACCTTTGACTCTATCAAGGACAGCGTATGTCTGGTAGACGGAGAAGGTGTAATTCTGCGCTGTAATCTAGCGATGATGCAGCTTTTTTGCAAGCCCTCCCACGAAATCTTAGGTTGTGTTTACCATGAGTTAATGGACGCAGAATTGGGGATTGGTGATGGCACTTGCTTTCGTCTGGCGAAAAAAACTCACCAACGGCAAGTTCTAGAATTTCAGTCCACAGAACGCTGGTTTGCCAAAACCATTGACCCAGTATTTGATGGGCATGGGACTCTCACCGGTGCCGTTTTCATCTTGTCCGATATCACCGAACGGAAGCGAGCATCAGCGTTGCTGCAAGAGCAGAACGATCGCCTCAATCAGCTAATGATTTCTTTGCAGCAACAAACTGAACAAGCGCAACAAGCCAATCGAATTAAAGATGAGTTTCTGGCAGTACTGTCTCATGAATTGCGATCGCCCCTGAATCCAATTTTGGGATGGACAAAAATTTTGCAAACGAGCCACCAGGATGCAGCCAAAACTCAGTATGCACTTGAAACGATCGAGCGTAACGCTAAACTGCAAGCGCAACTGATCGAAGATTTACTCGATGTGTCGCGTATTCTCCAAGGCAAGTTAAGTTTGCATACAGTTCCAGTCGGTCTAACTTTAACCATCAAAGCTGCTCTGGAAACCGTGCGGCTAGCTGCTGAAGCTAAATCTATTCAGATTGAAACAGTATTTGAACCGAACGTTGGGCAAGTGTTGGGTGATTCTGGTCGCCTGCAACAGGTTGTTTGGAATCTACTTTCCAACGCGATTAAATTTACCTCACAGGGTGGTCGAGTAGAGGTGCGGTTAGAAAGGATCGAGAATGAACTAGATACTTATCCTTCAGAATATACTCAAATCACTGTCAGCGACACTGGTATGGGGATCTCTGCTGACTTTCTGCCTTATGTCTTTGACTATTTCCGCCAAGCCGATGGGACAACAACCCGAAGATTTGGAGGATTGGGATTAGGGTTAGCGATCGTGCGTCATTTAGTTGAATTGCATGGCGGAACCGTTCAGGCAGCAAGCCCTGGAGTAGGTCAAGGGGCAACGTTTACAATCAAGTTTCCACCGATCGCTGCGGCAAAACTGAATCAAGATAATACTGCGTTTCATAATCGCTCAGACTTCAATCTGAATGGATTGCAAGCCCTGCTTGTAGATGATGACAGAGATTCACGGGAATTCATCGCCTTCTTGCTAGAACAGTATGGGGTGCAAGTGACTGAAGCTGAATCAGCACATGAAGCTCTAAACAGCTTAGGGAAAGCGAAATTTGATTTGCTAATCAGTGATATTGGGATGCCCGATATGGATGGTTACACACTAATTCGTCAAATTAGAAACCAGCCGTCTGATCAAAGCGGAGAAATTCCAGCGATCGCCCTTACCGCTTATGCAGGAGAGATCGATCAACAACTGGCACTAGCAGCCGGATTTCAACAGCATATTTCTAAACCAATTGAGGTAGAGGTACTAATGCAGGCTATTGTGACTATAGTCGGGTATAGCAACGATTAGTGAAAAAATCCAGCTATATCTGCCTCAACTTCACACTTGCGATCGCATCCAAACACACCTAAGTGAAACAGTTTATAATGGATAGCTTAAAAAGGGGGGGCAAAAAGCTCTCAAAGTCCCCCTTATTAAGGGGGATTTAGGGGGATCTAAATTGTTTGCTACCGACAAGAGGACTTTTCAAACATCCCCTAACTCTTAACTGTCGTGACAACAGCTTCAACTGTAGCTTTTTGTTCGTCAGCATCCACAGAAGTAACTGCCCAACGCAAAGGTTCGCCTTGTTTCTTTAACTCTGCTTCAATTACTTCGAGTAACTCTGCGGGAGTTTCTTGTAAATCAATTTCTGCGGTAATAAAATGAGTCGTCATTTTGTAAATCCTGTTAATTTCTGGTTTCTAGAATAAAAGTATTAGGCGAATAGAATTCGCTACTACACAAACTTTCGTCTTCCTCCGTGGACTAAGAAAAAATTAAGGGTCTTTAACCTGCGGAGGCAGGTAAAGTCTCGTGTAGCCGCGACTTCTAGTCACCAGGGCTTTACAAACATCATCTGATAACTGCTCGCTGATTATTTGCCTTTGCCAAATTGTAACTGATAAACTACGTCTTCCTTTTCTGTCTGAAGTTTCAAATCAGAAAGGGGTTTGGCAACACAAAGCAATACATAACCTTGCTTTTGTAAATCTGGACTAACGCCCATACCATCAGTTTGATCTACAGTTCCCTCAGAGAGTTGACCGGCGCAAGTTGTGCAAACACCTGCATTACAAGAACTCGGCAATTCCAAACCAGCAGCCTCGGCAACTGATAAAATCGTTTCATTTTCAGGAACTTGCAAGGTATGAATTTTGCCTTGGTGATCAATTTCTACGGTGTAAGTTTTGGGCATATACAAAAGAAGCGTGATGCAACGGACAAATGTATTAGTTTATCTGAATTAGTTAAAAATATCCAGATGTTACTATAAAAAGTTTAGGTTAAAGAGAAACAATTATAGCAACTAATTCTGAATAAGTTATAGATTAGTAACATTATTTACTATACAATACCCAAATAAATTAGTTAAATTTGCTTACTATAAATATGCGCGATCGCTGTAAATCAACAATATACACGTATGTAGCGATGATTGCACTCACAAACAAACTTTGGTCATCAATGTTACAACGTTAAGCCTTAAGGTTATAACATTAACCCTTAAAGCTAGAACATTAAGGCTTAAGGTTACAGCATTAAGCCAAAGAGCTAGAACATTAAGGCTTAAGGTTACAGCATTAAGGCTTAAGGTTAAAGCATTAAGGCTTAAGGTTACAACATTAACCCAAAGAGCTAGAACATTAAGCCTTAAGGTTACAACATTAAGCCTTAAAGTTAAAGCGATCGCAGTTGACATAGAATATAGACCATTTGTAGAGGCACAGCAATGCTGTGCCCTATTGTATATTGCTTAAACATAATATTATTTTGCCGAAAATCAACCTTTGATGATTAAATACCGAGAAATCACGGGCATAAATAAAAACTTTTACTAAAAAAATGCGCTTTTTGCTGAACCAGAATCCAGCTTAATTGAGACAAAATAGCTCTGTAAAGCTTTTAAAAGTGTAAAACTATGACTCGAAGAAAACGTAGTTCTCGGATTTTAGAAAAAGCTGAGTTTAGAGTTGCTGGGCTGAAAGCTATTGATCCAAAGATAAATTTTGATGATACTCACAACTTGCAAAACCTGACTCAATTAATAGACAATTTTCACAATATGCTTGATGATTATAACGCTGCTATAGCTATGATTGACTCTTCTAGAAAAAAGCTGGATGAGATGGAAAAAATCTTAAGTCAAGTTTCAGATAAAATGCTGATGGGGGTTGGTTTCAAGTACGGCAAAAATAGCAATGAATATGAACTTGCAGGCGGCGTTAGAGACAGCGAACGTATCCGTAAAAGCAGATTGACACGCTTGAAATCTAACACAGATAAAACATCAGTCGAAAATGCAATAACCGCCACGCCCTAGCGGGAACTCAAAAGTCAAAAGTCAAAAGTAGAGATGCGATTAATCGCGTCTATATTTGTGAAAATTAAAGGTGTCCAGCAGATCCCCGACTTCTTTGAGAAGTCGGGGATCTATTTCATCACGAATGGTTCAGGATTGCTATATAATTAGACTTTGCATTAATCCAGAACTTCCGAAATCTTAAAATTGAATGACCCGTTTTATCCATGATAAATTTGCCAAAGACTATCTAGAATAACTACTAAAAGATTACGGAGAAGTCAAGGCATCAGAAAAAGTTTCAGGAGAAATTAAAGAAATAGATGTTTTATTCACTCCTGCCAAACAACAAAGCTCTAACATACAAATACTGGGTTTGCTAGGAAGATTTGCCCAACAGCCTGCAATTATAGAACCATACCGCAATCCAGCTTCTACCGATGAAATCTGCGACTGTATTCTCAAATTATTAGAAATAAGGGCTCTCTTACGACGAGAAACTAAGGCAAATAAAACCAAACTTCAGGACTCAGAAATTCCCAAATTGTGGGTTCTTACACCCACCATCTCTGAAACTAGATTGTCTAGCTTTGGAACTATACAAAAAGCAGGTTGGTTATCGGGAGTGCATTTTCTGCCAGATGCTTTGCGGACAGCAATTGTAGCAATACACCAACTACCACAAACACCGGAAACATTATGGTTAAGGCTTTTAGGTAGGGGAAGTGTGCAGTCACAAGCAGTTATCGAGTTGCAAGCGTTACCATTAGATCATCCATACCCAAAAGCAACTCTTGAATTAGTTTACAACTTACGCGAAAACTTGAGAGTAAACCAAGAATTAGAAGCAGATGATAGGGAGTTAATTATGCGATTAGAACCACTTTATCAAAGAGACAGAGAACAAGCTATACAAGAGGGAAATAAACAAGGAGAACAACGTCTAGTTATACGTCAGCTCAATCGCCGTATTGGTGAGATTGATACGTCATTAATTGAGCGAATTAAAGGTTTATCGCTTGAACAATTAGAGAATTTAGGAGAAGCATTGCTAGATTTTTCTAGTGTTGCTGATTTAGAAACTTGGTTAAACCAACAATCCATTTAATTCATTTCGATTGATAAAGAGTTAATTATGCGACTAGAACCACTTTATCAAAGAGAAAGAGAACAAGCTGTACATTCAGGAGAACAACGTCTAGTTCTACGCTTACTCAATCGCCGTATTGGTGAAATTGATACGTCATTAATCGAGCGAATTAAAGGTTTATCCATTGAACAATTAGAGAATTTGGGAGAAGCATTGCTAGATTTTTCTAGTGTTGCTGATTTAGAAACTTGGTTAAACCAACAATTAATCTAATTCATTATTACTACACCTGGCGACTAGAAGTCGCGGCTATACAGACTTGTGTTGAGCGGAGTCGAAATACAAAACCCACCTCCGTGGGTTAAAAATTATTGATTTCCTCTTAGTCCACGGAGGTGGACTTTGGTTGTGTAGTAGCGAATTCCATTCGCCTCATACTTTTCAAACTTTCAGTATAAAAAAACCTGCTAATAACCGATTACCAGTAAGGCTTTCATCATAAAAGTAAGCTAAACTTTTATAGCCGAGTATTGCCTAAAAATATTTCATAATTGAAGGGAGAACATCCCAATGGAGAACATAAAAATGCTAGAACAATATCGTAAACACGTTGCCGAAAGAGCAGCACTCGGTATTCCTCCTTTACCATTGGATGCGAAGCAAACCTCAGAATTATGCGAATTACTGAAAAATCCGCCCAAGGGTCAAGAGGAGATATTATTACATCTATTGAGCGATCGCGTTTCTCCTGGTGTTGATCCCGCAGCTTATGTCAAAGCCGGATTCCTCACCGCGATCGCTAAGGAAGAAATCACCAGTCCGTTGATTGCGCCCATCGAAGCAGTGCAATTGCTGGGCACAATGATTGGTGGTTATAACGTGCAATCTTTAATCGATTTGCTGCAATTGCCCACTGTATCCGTCTCCGACTCATCCGAAACACCTCTAGTAATGGGCGGACAAGGAAAGGAACCCATCGCCGCTTATGCCGCCAACGCCTTAAGCAAAATCCTTTTGGTGTATGACGCTTACCACGATGTTTTAGAGTTGTCTAAAACCAATCCTTTTGCCAAGCGGGTGATTGACTCTTGGGCGGAAGCTGAATGGTTTACCCTTCGCCCCACAGTTCCAGAAGCGATTACTGTCACCGTTTTTAAAGTTCCTGGCGAAACCAATACTGACGATTTATCCCCCGCCCAAAGCGCCACCACTCGCCCAGATATTCCCTTACACGCCTTAGTGATGTTAGAGTCAAGGCAACCGGGAAGCTTGAAAATCATTGCTGAACTGAAGAAAAAAGGGCATCCCGTAGCTTACGTGGGTGATGTAGTTGGTACTGGTTCCTCGCGGAAGTCTGCCATCAACTCAGTATTATGGCATACAGGAAATGATATACCTTTTGTTCCAAACAAACGCGCTGGGGGTTATGTTTTAGGTGGTGCGATCGCGCCAATCTTCTTTAACACAGCAGAAGATGCCGGTGCTTTGCCTATTCAGTGCGATGTCACCAAACTCGAAACCGGTATGGTAATTACCATCCATCCCTACAAAGGCGAAATCACTAATGAAGCAGGCGAAGTCATTTCTACCTTTGACCTTAAACCTGATACCATCCTCGATGAAGTCCGCGCAGGTGGACGCATCCCCCTACTTATTGGACGTACCCTCACCGACAAAACTCGTCTTGTACTAGGTTTAGAACACAGCACAGTTTTCACCCGTCCCCAGCAAGCCTTTGATACAGGTAAAGGCTACACCCTAGCACAAAAAATGGTAGGTAAAGCTTGTGGATTACCTGGTGTGCGCCCCGGCACATCCTGCGAACCCATCATCACTACCGTTGGTTCCCAAGATACCACAGGCCCCATGACCCGCGACGAATTGACAGAACTCGCCTGTCTTGGTTTCAGTGCAGACTTAGTGATCCAAAGTTTCTGCCATACAGCAGCTTATCCCAAACCAGTAGACATCAAAACCCATCACGAACTCCCCGACTTCTTTGCTTCTCGTGGCGGTGTCGCCCTCCGTCCCGGTGATGGTATCATCCACTCTTGGTTAAACCGGATGCTGTTACCCGACACCGTGGGAACTGGCGGCGACTCTCACACCCGTTTCCCCTTGGGTATTTCCTTCCCCGCCGGTTCTGGCTTAGTAGCTTTTGCAGCCGCCTTGGGTGTGATGCCTTTAGATATGCCAGAGTCAGTTTTAGTAAGATTTAAAGGAGAATTGCAACCAGGTATCACCCTCCGTGATGTCGTGAATGCCATTCCCTACGTGGCAATTCAAAAAGGTTTGCTGACAGCAGAGAAGCAGAACAAAAAAAACGTCTTCTCCGGGCGAATTCTAGAAATAGAAGGTTTGCCAGATTTAAAAGTTGAACAAGCCTTTGAACTCACCGATGCCAGTGCCGAACGTTCTTGTGCAGGATGCACAATTAAGCTGAGTGTAGAGACAATTTCTGAATATCTGCGTTCTAACGTAGCGCTGTTGAAAAATATGATCGCACGGGGCTATCACGATCCGCGTACCATGTTACGCCGTGTGGCAAAAATGGAAGAATGGTTAGCCAATCCCGTGTTATTAGAAGGCGATGCCGATGCGGAGTATGCCGAAATAATTGAAATTGATTTAAATGAAATCAAAGAACCAATTGTTGCTGCTCCCAATGACCCCGATAATGTTAAGTTATTATCGGAAGTTGCTAATGATCCAGTGCAAGAAGTATTTGTTGGTTCTTGTATGACGAATATTGGTCATTATCGGGCAACAGCGAAAGTTTTGGAAGGTGCAGGTGAAGTAAAAACTCGCCTATGGATTGCACCACCAACGCGTATGGATGAACACCAATTAAAAGAAGAAGGTGTATACAGCGTTTTTGGGGCTGCGGGTGCTAGAACAGAAATGCCAGGATGCAGTTTGTGCATGGGTAATCAGGCGCGAGTTGCTGATGGCACAACAGTGTTTTCTACCTCTACCCGCAACTTCAATAATCGTATGGGTAAAGATGCGCGAGTCTATCTTGGTTCAGCAGAATTAGCAGCAGTTTGTGCATTGCTAGGACGGCTTCCGACAGTGCAGGAATATTTGGATATTGTGGCGAGTAGAATTCATCCTTTTGCAGATGATTTGTATCGGTATTTGAACTTCGATCAAATTGTCGGTTTTGAGGATGAAGGGCGAGTGATTGCGTTGGAAGATATGCCAAGGCTTGAGGATATTTTGGGTATGCCAGCTAGTAGTTTGCGTTAATTATTAAAGGTGGGCGATGCCCACCTCATACCATCTGGTAGGACTTTAGCAGGTAAATAAAATAAGATTTTATTAAGATTTATTATTAAAAGGTTATGAATTATCCAATAAAAATAGTTGGCTTTTATACTGTGATAGCTAATATCAATTTTTATACCTACAAGTCTAACAAGTTTCCTCTCTTATCGTAAAAGTACTTTTAAAAATAAATACTTGTGCTAAATAAATAGACTATTCAGTACTTTAAACTTTAAGTCAGTCTGTGCTAAAAATACACTTGATATGGCTCTGCTAACTATATTTACTGGAGCGAATAATTCGGGAAAAAGTACTATTATTCAAAGCCTTCTATTAACAACTCAAACGTTACAAAACCCTGTTTCATCTAGGTCTGTCATTTTAAATGGGCATACTTTAAAAATTGGAGAATTCAATGATATTGTCTCAAATAATCATGAATCAAAAAATATTTTCATAGGGTTTGATCTAACTCCAAGTGTAGATGAGCGTGAGAGTTTTATTACAACATCTATGCGTTTTGAATATTATCCGTAGAGTTGAAGCTTTAACATTTATAGATTGCTCTTTTAGCTTTTCAGCAAATGGTTCTGAAAAAGAGAAAGAAATAATACAACTGCAACCACGCTTGAAAGAGTCTAGACTTAAAGTAAATTTTAAGTTGGTAGGCTCCCCGAAGGAAGCAGAAGTTTATATTTAGGTAGAGCCAAAGATGCGACCTTTGAATTAACAGATGCTATATTGCTGACCTGCACTGTCTATTCCTTAGCAGACTTATCCTTTTCGCGCTATTGCTAAATTTCTTGTAAAAACTCTTGATTTTCATAACCGATTGTGAGAAAGTCTGATCTAACATCTACAAAATACTGTAAGTCGATAGATTTATCGTATTTTGTGGTTGAACTAGAAGTAAGCGGTGGTTTTAGCTGTGCTTTAACCCCGAAAAGATGCTATCAGACTGATTACAAGTACAGAAGTATAACAGCCATCTGATGAAGGCATCATCCCAGAACTGAATGTCTATATGACTTTCAGGAGAATCATCTTCTATGCAAGTTACCTTCCAGTAGAGTAACCACAGATTTCATCCCAATCTGGTGAAATTACCCTGCTTTTCTGGAGTTGGGTGTCTTATGTATGGCTAGTTGTTCTAGCTTTCAGATGCTCATGTATTTACTCATGACTATATTTTTGCCAGTGGAGAACATCTCATGCAAGTAGATCCTAATTCTCATCAAGGTTCCGAGCAAGATACTCAGGCTAATAGCGAAAGAGAGAAACTGAAACAACCCCGTGTAAATAGCAAACGTTTTTTTGGTAATCACGCCAGCAGACGCTCGTTTCTCGGCCGCGCTGGTTTATTTAGTGCTGCTAGCGTCGTTGCAGGGGTTTTTGGTTCACCTTTCTCCTCAAAAAAAGCAGGAGATGTTGTACAAGCTCAAGATATTAACAGGCGGTATAATAGACCATTTGACTACAATAGATTTGTTGATAAAGCCTATCGAGTCCGTGTTGAAGCAGCCAGAGTTGAACGAAGTATTCCCATTCCGCCGCATCTGACTAACGGCGATGAGGAGCGTTATGCCAACAAAATCGGCTCTGACAGTAGGGGATTACCACATAATGGGCTTGGCGAAGTTAAGTTAGAAGCTTACAACTCTTTGACCAAAGCACTGACAACCCAAAATCCAAATGATTATGAAAATATCATCTTGGGTGGCGGCAGAAAGCTGGTCAATCCTCAAGGCCCCCTGGCAATTAGTCTAGAAGGAATCAATGCAGCGCAGATAGCAGTACCACCACCACCGGCTCTAGCTAGTGCAGAACGCGCTGCTGAAGCAGTTGAACTCTACTGGCAAGCTTTACTTCGAGATGTACCTCTTTCCAAGCTCCAAAACAATACTGACAACCCAAAAGTCTTAGCAGCCGTTGAAGACCTCAACAAGCTTTCAGCCTTTCGAGGACCAAAACAAAATGGTCGTGTCACCCCTCAAACTCTATTTCGTGGTAGCGTCAACTACGTCAATATTTACACTTCAGGTATAACTACAAAATATGTTATTCCACCAGGGGTACTAGATGGCCCTTACATCTCACAATTTTTGTTGCGGACTATTCCTTGGGGAACTCAGTCTGTTTCGCCACTGATTCGTACTGCTCTTCCTGGTAATGATTTTCTACTCGATTTCCAGGAATGGTTGACTATTCAGAACGGAGGTAGTTCCGGTAAGTCTATTAATTACGACCCCAAAAACCGTTACATAGCTACAGTTCGGGATTTAGGTGAGTATGCCCATATTGGCGGCCCTACATACCTTGGAGCCTCCTTGATTCTTGGTAGCATCGGTACACCTTTGAATCCAGGCAATCCCTACGTCAGATCGAAGACCCAAGTTGGTTCAGCTGCAACCTTTGCAGCGGGACATTTACAAGCCTTGCTTAACTTAGGTACCTCGCGTGTGATTAGAGCGTCATACTGGCAGAAGTATTATGTACACCGCATTCTGCGCCCGGAAGCTTATGGTGGGCTAGTTTACAACAACATTGTCAATAAAACCCAATATCCGATTAATTCTGAGGTCTTTAATTCCAAAGCTTTGGCTCAGACTTTTAGCACCTTTGGCACTTATCTATTACCCCAAGCATATCCAGAAGGATCGCCAACCCATTCTTCGTATACGGGTGGTGCGGCTGCCATTGCTGGCGTTAATGTCACACTATTGAAAGCATTTTTTGATGAAAACTTTGTTATCCCCGATCCAGTAGTGCCCGATCCCAACGATCCCACCAAAGTAATTTCTTATAGTGGACCACCCCTAACTGTGGGTGGAGAGTTGAATAAACTGGCAACTAACTATGCTATTGGTCGCGGTCACGGTGGTATTCATTGGCGTTCGGATGGTTCAGCTGCTTTGGCTTTGGGAGAAGAGGTTGCTATTAGCCTTCTCAGGGATGAGAGACTGGGTTACAACGAAATATTTAATGGTTTCACCTTCACAAAATTTGACGGTTCAAAAGTCACAGTCTAAACAGATTTTCGGTATTTAGTGATTTCAAAACTTTTTAGAGACGCGAAATTGCACTGGGCTACGCTAATTTACCGTAATGCTTTCGCGTCTCTATACCAAGATTCATCTATCTAATCAGTAACGCCTGATTTTTATCACAAATGTTAATTTTAATACGCAGTAACTTACTTAGGATAGAGAATTAATGATTACTCTGGGTTATGGCGTTAAAAAACAGTACAAGCCCTGTACGCTGGAAATTCTACCCTCTCTAGTGCCAGAGTTAAGCTAGTACGCATCTAAATTGCACATTTTTTCGTTAAAACTGTCATTTGTCATTAGTTATTGACAAAAGATAACTGAATAAATGACTAATGATAAAAGACGAATTTCACGAATAAATAAGCAATTAAAGTGCGTAACAGCCTAGCAATAATTGCAGTTTGCTCCAGAAGCTTAGTATGACAAAGGCATTCCCAAGCATAGCAAGGCGCTTGAAAAGTACAGGAATCAAGTTGTTGAAGATGGGAACCTTCCTAATAACCCGTTTTATTGCAAGCTGGAAACGCTACTTTCTGGGTGACACTGTTGATGTTCGCCCCTCTACGTCTCCTTCCTTTGATGTCCGCCCCACCTTAGCTGGTCCAGTCCTCAGCTTAGGTGGGGGTGGCCCCGATGTTGATGATGCTATTCAGTGGATGATTAACCAAGTTAGAGGAGGTACTAACACCGCTACCAAGGTTAATGTTGTAGTTCTCCGCACGAATGGTAATCACGATTACAATCGGCTAATTTCTGCCATGAAGGGCGTAAACTCTGTAGAAACCCTTCTGATTCGCAATAGACAAGAAGCAAACAAAGTTGAAATTTATGAAAAAGTCAGAAATGCTGATGTGATTTTTTTTGCTGGCGGCGATCAATGTCAGTACATCCGCAATTGGAAAGATACCAAGCTTGAGGCTGCCGTTAAGTCAGTTTACCTGAAGGGAGGCGGTGTTGGCGGCACTAGTGCGGGTGCGATGATCCAAAGTGATTGTGTCTATGATGCTTGCGCTTCTTCAGAAAAAGGCATTGAAACTAGAGACGCACTTGAAGATCCTTACCGGGATATCACCTTTACCTACAACTTTTTCAATTGGAGTAATTTAAAAGGAACTATCGTAGATACACACTTCGATAGGCGGGAAAGAATGGGTCGAATTATGGCTTTCATTGCCCGTCAAATTAAGGACGGTGTATCTAGCAGTGTTTTAGGCATAGCGGTTAGCGAAAGTACATCGGTTCTTGTGGATAAAAACGGTTTGGTGAAAGTTATGGGTAGGGGGGCGGCGTACTTTGTACTTGGTAATCACATACCGGAAGTATGCGAACCCCGAACGCCTTTGACCTTTTCTAATTACAAAATTTGGAGAGTTCGCAGCGGCGACACCTTTAACTTAAGAAACAGACCAACCTCTGGGTACTATCTCAGGAGTGTCAAAAGGGGACGGATTGATTCAAATCCATATTGAGTGGGGAAGAAGCAAGGGGGCAGGGGAGGCAGGGGGACAAGGGAGAATTATTGAACAAGTCTCTCTCTTTTCTCCCTTGTCTCTTCTTCATGTTCAATTCTCAATGCCCCTACCAAGGAAGCACCTATTTTCGTCAAAAAACTCGTATTTACTGCTGTCTTGGATGAGTTATAGGTCAATACAGTTCAGTTAAGGCTAAAACTCTTTGCCAAAGTCAATTTTTTTAACGTAGACGCGGAGCGGCTTGCCGCAGGCTACCGCAAAGACGCAAAGAGAAGAAAGACGCTTATCTGAACCGTATTGAGTTATGGGCAAGAAGCTTAAAATCAACAAAATCATAATTTGGATCGGAGTTCTGAGTCAGAGAACCTAAACCACTTGATAAATTTACTCTTCGCCCTGCTGTTGACTTTTTCAAAAGTCAACAGCAGGGCTTTTGTAACTGTAAACACTGCAAATACATTGGTTTCAACTGACAACTTTTACTATCTTTAAGCAAGTTTAGTGTATATAGTGTGTTTAGTATGTATCAATACAACACTTAGGATTTAGTAATCCTACAGAGGTAGTGATTGACTGTCGTGTTTCCACTAGTAGTGATCCACACCGCAGATAGCGGTTGAGAAAATATTTACGGATTACACTAGCAATTGGCTCAAAAATCATTGAATTAGGATAGATATGCAAACTAAACAACTTGGCAATTCGGAGCTTCGCATTACCCCGATTGGCTTTGGTGCTTGGGCGATTGGTGGAGCTGGCTGGGCTTTTGGTTGGGGAGCGCAGGACGATCAAGAATCTATTGAAGCGATCGCTCGCGCTCTCGATCTCGGTGTTAATTGGATTGACACCGCAGCTATCTATGGGCTGGGACACTCTGAGGAAGTTGTTGCTAAGGCGCTCAAGGGTCGATCTAGTCGCCCTTATATTTTTACTAAATGTTCAATGATCTGGGATGAAAAGGGCGAAATTGGTCGTAGCCTGAAGGCTGATTCTGTACGGCGGGAAGTTGAAGCTAGTTTGCGGCGACTGGACATTGAAACCATTGATCTCTATCAAATTCACTGGCCTAACCCTGCTACAGAAATTGAAGAAGGCTGGACGACTCTTGCCAAGCTTAAGG
This sequence comes from Nostoc sp., assembly GCF_036917775.1. Lineage (GTDB taxonomy): Bacteria > Cyanobacteriota > Cyanobacteriia > Cyanobacteriales > Nostocaceae > Nostoc. Next base: position 94,770 of record NZ_JBALEQ010000069.1, on the reverse strand, counting down.
ATGAAGGGAAGGTTCGCTATATCGGGGTTTCAAACTTCAATGTCGAACAGTTGAAGCGTATCCAGGAGATTGCACCAGTTACCTCATTACAACCGCCTTATTCATTGGTTAAGCGTGATGTTGAAAACGAGATTTTGCCTTTTTGTAAGGAAAACAACATTGGTGTGATTGTGTATTCACCAATGCAATCTGGCTTGCTTACAGGAAAGATGACATCTGAGCGGGTTGCTAATTTCGCAGATGATGATTGGCGCAAGAAGAGTGATGAGTTTCAGGAACCACGTCTATCTCGTAACCTGAAGTTAGCCGAGGTGTTGCAGCACATTGGTAAACAACACGATCGCTCCGCCGGAGAGGTAGCGATCGCTTGGACTCTAAACAATCCGGCGGTGACGGCTGCGATCGTTGGCGCACGCAATCCTAAGCAGGTGGAAGGAATCATCACTGCTGGAGAATTTCGCCTTAATCAGCAGGAGCTAGATCAAATTGCTGCTTTTCTGCGCGAGAATCCATAGAAGAAGGCTGGCGTAAACTTTGAATAGTAGCGATCGTATGTTTCGCTGCTATATCAATTTCCTCTTGGGTATTAAAACGTCCAATGCCAAACCGCACTGAAGCATAAGCTAGCTGGTGGGGGTTTCCCAGTGCTGTCAGAACACTGGAGGGTGAAGTATTTGCCGAGGAGCAAGCAGATCCCGAAGAAACCGCCATTACTGGCTGCAATCCTAGCAAAAGTGCGGCTCCATCCACCCCCTCAACACTGATATTCAAGTTTCCCGCCAATCGCTGTTGAGGGTGTCCGTTGAGATGAATTCCTTCAAGTTGGGAAAGCTGTTTCCACAAGCTTTGTCTTAACTGGGTGAGGCGTTGGTTTTCTGTCACTTGTTCTGCCAAAGCGATTTCTACAGCTTTCCCAAAGCCGACAATTTGCGGTGTATACAATGTCCCAGAACGCATCCCCCGTTCATGTCCGCCGCCGTGCTGCTGAGGAGCGAGTTGCACTCTGGGATCGCGTCTGCGGACGTACAGCGCCCCAATCCCCTTTGGCCCAAATACTTTGTGTGCTGTTAGCGACATCAAATCAATTTTCATCTTTTGCACATCAAGAGGAGTTTTACCAATAGCTTGGGCTGCATCGGTGTGGAAAATGATGTTGTAAGCATGGCATAGTTCCCCAATTTCAGCTATTGGCTGTAAAACGCCAATTTCGTTATTTGCAGCCATCACCGAAACCAAAATTGTCTCAGGACGGAAAGCCTTTTGTAACTCAGTTAAATCAATCAATCCATCTTTTTGAACTGGGAGAATAGTGATTTCAAAACCGAGAGTTTTTAAATAATTACAAGGGTCAAGAACTGCATTATGTTCAGTGGCAACAGTAATAATATGCTGACCTTTTTTAAAATAAGCTTCGGCAACACCTTTAATAGCTAAATTATTAGCTTCTGTTGCACCACTTGTAAAAACAATTTCTTCGGGAGTGGCATTAATTGCTGCTGCTAAAATCTCTCGTGTTTGTTTGACAGCAGCTTCTGATTCCCAACCATAAACATGACCAATACTAGATGCGTTGCCAAACTTTTCTGTGAAGTAAGGGATCATTGCCGCTAATACCCGTTCATCTACGGGTGTAGTAGCGTGGCAATCAAGGTATATAGGGCGAATAGACATAATTATTAACTCAAACTTTGACTCAAATTTTTTAATACGCTTAGAACCTGATACAGTTCACTTTCTCGTTTCAAAAGTGTAAATTGGTCAGATATAGCATACTTTGCCTGATTTCCTGTAGTAAGTTTCAGGAAAATAAACTCACTCCCATTTGTTACTAATCCAAAAGCAGGTTTGTCTTGACTAGGATTAGACAGCATATAAACAAATGCTTGAGGTACAGCTTCTAAAAGAGAAAAACTAGACCTTTTCGATTCAATTACTAACAACCAGAATTGTTCTTGAATAATTAAAACATCAATTCTACCTCTTATAATTTCTCCTTCATCTTCCGCAGAAATTTCTATTGATTGCTCACCTCTTATATAAAAAGGCTCGTCATAAAATCCAGCTAAATTGAGTAAAGGAGATAAAACTACTAATTTTACCGTTTCTTCTGACAAAGGAGGATACTTGACTAAACGGAGGAAATGAAGTTTTACTCTGTCTAAATCTTGCTTTTCTAAATCTGTAATTTCCGGTAAATTTTCAAACCATTCTGTGAAGAATGCCTCATCTTCGGCTAGCTGTAAACTAAATTTTTTCTCCAAATAAGCAAGCCCAACATTTTGTGCTTGGATAAATTGAACCATAATTTGTGCAACTCTATATAATACTATCTAACTAAACAAAACCTAGTTTTGTTTGGCATAATGTTAACAATTCTTGTTCTGAGTGGACTCTTTGACTTGAATCATAGACAACACAGATAATTTTTTTGGCAAACTTACACGCAAATAGCCATAGTTCCTCATTTATTGAAGTTTTGCTGACATTTGTATGACTCACTGAGAACTTTACGTGGCTGCTAATTCCTGTAATTTAGTTAAAACTGCCTGAGCATGACCTTTAGCTTTTACATTTGGCCAAGCATAGGCAATAATTTTATCAGGTGAAATGAGAAAAGTTGAACGAGCAACACCCATATATTCTTTTCCCATAAATTTTTTTAAGCGCCAAGCGCCGTAGGCTTCTGTCAAAATATGTTCTGGGTCACTCAAGAGGGTGATCGACAAGTTATGTTTGCTGATAAATTTACAATGGGATTTACCCAAATCTGGACTCACGCCTAAGATTTTCGCTCCCAGTTCGCCGAAGTCTTGATACAACTCGGTGAAATCTTTCGCTTCAGTGGTACAACCGGGTGTGTCATCTTTGGGGTAGAAGTAGAGGATAACCCACTGACTGCTGAGGTCGTCAAGAGTGACTGAATTGCCATTTTGGTCAGGAGTAGAAAAATCTGGCGCTGGTTGTCCGATTTGGGGAATGTTGGTCATGATCGGTGTGAGAGATTGCAATCGTTTTAGAATTGTACATAACTGTTGAGCTATTGAGCGATGCCTGTGGCGGGCTACGCCTACGCACCCATTCATAATTTGCTTACAATGTCTAAAGATATGCAACGCGAATTTACCAACCGCGATGAGTTGGTAGCCTATCTCCGCGAACAATTCCCAGATGCGGCACAACGCGATCGCCACATCAGTGAAACAGTAGGGGGACGCAAAGCAGCACAAGACGCGCTGCAAAAAATCGACCCAGTACGTTACGCGCAAACACGTAATTTTTTCACAGGTGCGGTGACGCGACTTTCGCCTTATATTCGTTATGGCGTTTTGAGTTTGCGAGAAATTCGAGATTATGTCCTTGACCAGGTACAGCAAAAAAACGATGCTACGAAATTAATTAATGAGTTAGGTTGGCGCGACTATTGGCAACGATTGTATGTGAAGTTAGGGGATGGAATCTGGAAAAACCAGGAAGAGTACAAAACTGGTTACACTGCGGCTGAATATTTACCCGAATTGCCGCAAGATATCAGACAAGGAACCACAGGCAGAGTTTGCATCGACAGTTTTAGCCATGATTTAAAAGAAACTGGCTATCTACATAACCACGCCCGAATGTGGCTAGCAGCTTACATTGTCCATTGGCGGCGTATTGGTTGGCAAGCAGGAGCCAAGTGGTTTCTCGAACACCTTTTAGATGGTGATCCTGCTAGCAATAATATGTCATGGCAGTGGGTTGCCAGCACCTTTAGTCAGAAACCGTATTTTTTCAATCGTGAGAACTTAGAACGCTACACTGAAGGCGTTTATTGCCAGAAATGTCCGCTTTATGGTCATTGCGATTTTGAAGGCAGCTATGAAGAATTAGAACAGCGACTTTTTCCCAAAGGAGAATTTAGCAAACAAGCTAATAGCCAAAGTTGGCAGCGTGATAAAAAAGGGAAGGGGAGCAGGGTGAGTGGGGGAGGACAAGGGGGACAAGGAAGAAAATAATAACTCTTGACAAATAACAAATAACAAATGACAAATGACAAAACCAATTGTTTGGGTGCATGGAGACTGCCTCAGTCCATACAACCCCGGACTACAAAAATACCCTGATGCTCCAGCTATCTGGGTTTGGGACGAGGCTTTGATAAATGAGTGGCAACTAAGTCTTAAACGTGTCACATTTATTTACGAATGCTTGCTAGAGTTACCCGTTGTTATTCGTCGTGGCGATGTGGGAGAAGAAATTTTAGCTTTTGCGAGAGAACATGATGCGAATTTAGTCGTCACAGCCAACAGTCCCAGTCCCCGATTTGATGATATCTGCAATCAAATAGAGGGTTCTATAGCAGTGGAAACGCTAGAGGTAGAAGCATTTTTTGACTATGATGGCTATATTGACCTGAAGCGGTTCTCGCGCTATTGGAAAGTGGCTCAAAATTATGTTTTTGAATAGCCAAATTAGCGATCGCTTTTTCTAGCAACAGATACAAGATTTTGCGATCGCAACTCCAACTGTTAAATTTTCTGACTACCTTCTCGTGTTAAATTATTAAGGCTTGGTGTTGGGAAACTCCGGTGAAATTCCGGGACTGTGCCGCAGCTGTGATGGGATCACCCAAGTCAGAATGCCAACTCTCAAGATTTCACACTCACCATCTACTCCCTGCGTCGCACGGGGAAGGAGTTACAAGTTTGCTTTCTGGATTTGCCACTTGTCCTGGCTTGTTTTATGCTACACCCGCCGCCGATGGTATATTATCTCGCATTAGAATACCAGGTGGAATTATTAGTAGTCAGCAGTGCCGTGCGATCGCAGATATAGCAGATCAGCATGGTGGTGGCTATGTTGATGTCACAAATCGAGCTAACCTACAAGTCCGCGAAATTCGCACGGGGATAAATAGTGAGGTTTTGCAGCATTTACAGGATATAGCATTGGGTTCTCGTAATTCTGTTGTAGACCATATCCGTAATATTATGACCAGCCCAACAGCTGGTATTGACCCGCAAGAATTAATCGACACTCGCCCTTTTGTCCAAGATTGGGATAATTATATTGCTGCACATCCGGCGCTTTCGGGACTGTCGGCAAAATTTAGCGTTTGCTTTGATGGTGGTGGAATTATTCGGGTGTGCGATCGCCTAAATGATATCCTATTCGCTGCTATTTTAGTCGATGCTACTCTTTACTTCCGCCTCTATCTCAGTGTCGGCGCAAAGGGTCAACCGCCTAGCGATACGGGAATTTTGTTAACACCAGAGCAATGTTTACCTGTCTTGGCAGCTTTAACAGAGGTCTATCTAGCTCATAGCAATACTACAAATAATCGTCGGCTACGTCTTTTAGAGTTATTGAATACTTTGGGTTGTGAAAATTATCTCCAAGAAGTTCAACAGCGCTTACCTTTTCCTCTTTTGTACAGTGACCTAACCCCCCCTTCCATACCAGAAAAGGGGGAGGAATTCTCTAATCTTTTGCAAGGTAAGGGGAAATATCAGCATATTGGCATCCATCCCCAACGACAGCAAGGCTTATTTTACATTGGTGCGGTGTTACCTCTTGGACGGTTGGAGAGTAAGCAGATGAGGGGTTTAGCAGATTTAGCAGCAAAATATGGTAGCGGTACTCTTCGATTAACCCCCTGGCAAAATTTGCTGCTAACAGATATTCCTCAGCAGTGGATTGGTGATGTCCAAAGTGAAATTGCTTTCTTAGGATTAGATACTTCAGCAACTAACATCAAGAGTGCGTTAATTGCCTGTTCTGGAAACAAAGGTTGTGCCTCTTCTGCCACGGACACTAAAAGTCATGCGTTGGCATTAGCAGAGTATCTTGAAACTCGCGTTACTCTGGATTGTCCAGTTAATATCCACTTTAGTGGCTGCGAAAAATCCTGCGCCCAGCATAGCAAGAGTGATATTACTTTGCTCGGTGTCAGCATGGAGGATGGCAATGGAACTGTAGAAGGCTATCACGTTTATGTTGGTGACGGCGAGCATAAATTTGGATGGGAAATATATCAATATGTGACTTTTGCGGAACTACCTGCATTAATAAAGCGGATGCTAGATGTATATAAAATTCAACGCTTGAATCTCGATGAATCCTTTAGAGAATTTAGCAATCGATGTGCGATCGCTCAATTACAACTGTGATTCAATAAACACTTAGGTAAGTTGGCGCGAAAAAAAAAACCAAGTATGTTACGCAACGTAAATAGACTCAAAGCCCTTACAAATGACAAATGACCAATGACAAATGACTATATCCGAGATGCCAACGAAATTTACCGTAATTCTTTTGCAATCATCCGGTCAGAAGCAAACCTAGATATGCTGCCACCAGATGTAGCAAAAGTTGCGGTGCGTCTTATTCATGCCTGTGGGATGACGGATATTGTCACTGACTTGGGATATTCACCAACAGCAGTGCAATCCGCAAGGGCAGCGCTAGCAGCAGGAGCGCCAATTTTATGCGATTGTCGGATGGTTGCCGATGGCGTTACCAGGCGACGGTTATCTGCAAACAATCAAGTTATCTGTACCCTCAACGAGCCGGAAGTCCCAGAAATTGCCCAGCGTCTGGGTACAACAAGATCGGCAGCAGCCCTAGAATTATGGCGATCGCATCTGGAGGGATCGGTAATTGCAATTGGTAATGCGCCCACAGCACTATTTAGGCTCTTAGAAATGCTCGACGAGGGAGCTAAAAAACCTGCGATTATCTTAGGCTTTCCAGTGGGATTTGTCGGTGCAGCCGAATCGAAAGCAGCACTGGCAGCAGATAGCAGAAATGTACCATTTTTAACATTACACGGTCGGCGCGGTGGAAGTGCGATCGCAGCCGCAGCAGTTAACGCCCTGGCAACGGAGGAAGAATGAATATGCAACCCAAAGGTCGTCTCTATGGAATTGGTGTAGGCCCTGGCGATCCCGAATTATTGACTCTGAAAGCATTGCGGCTATTACGTGCGGCTCCTGTGATCGCCTATCAATCAGCCACAGATAAAGAAAGCATCGCTAGAGCGATTGTGGCGCAATATCTTCCTGGCAATCAAATCGAGGTGTTGTTTCATCTCCCCCGCGCCTTAGAACCAGAAAAGGCCAAGTCTATTTATGACCAGGAAATTGAACCAATCGCTCAACATTTAGCCGCAGGTCGAGATGTTGTAGTGCTATGTGAGGGAGATCCATTTTTCTATGGTTCATTCATGTACGTTTTCACGCGGTTATCTGAAGAGTACCCAACAGAAGTTATCCCCGGAGTTTCTTCGCTGATGGCTTGTCCGGTAGCCTTGGGTATACCTTTCACTTACTACACTGATATTCTTACAGTTCTACCTGCCCCATTACCAGCAGAAGAACTGACTACACATTTGTTGATGACTGATGCAGCAGCAATTATGAAGCTAGGTCGTCACTTTACCAAAGTACGAGATATTCTGCATAAATTAGGGCTAGCATCACGGGCAAGATATATTGAGCGGGCATCAACATCACAGCAACGCATTATACCCTTGGATGAAGTTGATCCTGATAAAGTACCCTATTTTTCAATGATTGTGATCCCAACTAAGAATCGACTATAAACCAAAAATCAATACAGTTGAGTTAAGCATTTCTTCGTTATCTTTCTTTTTTTAATTTTAGCGATCGGATTTGCTGGATTTGGATAAATTTATAATACGTACAAAACTGATAAGGGACTTCCAAATAAAACAATATCCCAAAACTAACGCAAATAATTCTCTCTATCTCTTCTCCCTCTGTGTTCTCTGTGCGGCAGTCGCTCATGGGGGAAACCCCCTTGGCGCTAGCCTCTCCCTTTGGGAGAAGACCGCGCTGCCTTGTCTCTGTGGTTCGTTTATTTGGATAATTTATTTCTTGGAAGTCCCTAAATACAAGACGCGATGAATCGCGTCTCTACAAGGGGTATCAAAAAAACGATGCCTGCGGCGGGCTACGCCTACGCATTCCCATTCTGCAAACAATATTACTTGGCGTACTTGGCGTAAATGCCGAAAACTGCGTTCGCATAATGACCAACAAGTAGGCATCATTGCATCGTGGATGATTTAGACTTTACCATAAAGAAATACTTCAAAAAAAATTGATGGCTCTTAATAGCACCTTCACTCCTGATGCGATCGCTGCTGGCTTTCATGCCCTATCCGATCCCCTAAGAATTCAGGTCTTAGAACTCCTACGCTCTCAAGAACTATGTGTGTGCGACCTATGCGACCACCTGGGAACCACTCAGTCTAAACTGTCTTTTCACCTCAAAACCCTGAAAGAAGCGGGTTTGGTTCGCGCTCGTCAAGAAGGGCGCTGGATTTACTACAGCCTCAATCTGCCACAATTTGTTGCTTTAGAGCAGTATTTAGCAGAATTCCGCCGCTTTAGCCCAATATTACCTATTCGTCCCCCCTGCGAAACTTAAATATTCATCAATTTTTTTTGTAATATTTTGTTTAATTTTACTTTTACAGGCATTGACAAATCAATTTTTTTTGAAATGATTGGTATATACTCTTGATATAACTCACCGAATTTTAGATTTTCAATTTTGGATGTTGGATTGAATAATCTGAAATTCCTGCTCTAAGCTCCTGCATTCATGTATGGGGTTAATTGTAATGAACAAAAAAACTGCAAAACGCCTTTCTTTTATTGACCGCTTTCTAACCTTATGGATTTTTTTAGCAATGGCCATTGGTGTTGGCTTGGGCTATTTCTTTCCTGGAGTCGAAGCGTTTATCAACCAGTTCCAGGTGGGAGCAACCAATATACCAATTGCCATCGGGTTAATTCTGATGATGTACCCGCCCCTAGCCAAGGTGCGATACGAAGAGTTAGGGGATGTATTTCGTAACGGAAAAATTCTTGGTGTATCACTAATTCAGAATTGGATCATTGGGCCAATTTTGATGTTTGCTCTGGCGGCTATCTTCTTACACAGCTATCCAGAATATATGACGGGATTGATCCTGATTGGATTAGCCCGTTGTATTGCAATGGTAGTTGTGTGGAGTGATTTGGCACGAGGTAATACAGAGTACACGGCTGGATTGGTTGCCTTTAACAGCATCTTTCAAGTTATCTTTTATAGTCCTTACGCTTGGTTTTTCATCACTGTATTACCGCCACTGTTTGGGTTACAAGGCAGTGTTGTGAATGTTAGCATTGCCGAGATTGCTGAAAGTGTATTTATCTATCTTGGTATTCCCTTTTTAGCTGGATTTTTCACTCGTTTCTTCTTAGTAAAGGTGAAAAGTAAGCAGTGGTATCACGAAGAATTTGTGCCTAAAATCAGTCCGATCACGCTGATTGCTCTGTTATTTACAATCGTCGTTATGTTCAGCTTGAAAGGGAATTTGATTGTTCAGATCCCCTTAGATGTGGTGAAGATTGCAATTCCGTTAATCGTCTATTTCATCATCATGTTTCTGGTCAGCTTTTACATGGCTTGGCGCGTTAAGACGGACTATTCTAGAGCCGCAAGTGTCGCGTTTACATCAGCAGGAAATAATTTTGAATTAGCGATCGCAGTTGCGATCGCAGTATTCGGCATTAATTCGGGTGTTGCTTTTGCCGCCGTTGTCGGGCCTCTGGTGGAAGTGCCTGTATTGATTGGTCTTGTTAATGTTGCTTTCTGGTTTGAAAAACGTTATTTCACAACACCGGAATCGAGAGCCTGATAAGTTTAGTCCACAATTATTCCCAGGAGTTGAACTATGAAACGTGTAATGTTCGTCTGCAAAAAAAATTCTGCCCGTTCTCAAATGGCGGAAGGCTTTGCTAAAACCCTTGGTAAGGGAAAAATTGAAGTGATTAGCTCAGGTTTAGAAGCAAGTCAGGTCAGACCAGAAGCGATCGCCACCATGAAAGAAATTGGTATCGACATTACCGATCAACACTCCAAACCCCTGAGTGATTTCCAAGCACAAGACTTTGATGTAGTGATTTCTTTGTGTGGCTGTGGCGTGAATTTACCGCCAGAGTGGGTTATGCAGGAAGTATTTGAAGATTGGCAATTAGACGATCCAGCAGAACAACCGGAAATTTTTCCTAGAGTCCGCGATGAGATTAAAGAACGCATGACTCAACTAATTGAGTCTGTGAATAAAGAAATTACACCTGCTCAATAAAGATTGCAACTTCTTCATCTCTCCGTGCCCTCTGCGCCTCTGTAGTTCCTTTTATTGGATACTTATTTCTTGGAAATCCCTCAGCAATTACCATGACGACATTTGACCATCCGCCCAGAATTTTGTTTTTGTATGGCTCCCTGCGTGAGCGTTCCTATAGCCGTCTCTTAGCAGAAGAAGCAGCACGCATCATTGAAGAATTTGGGGCACAAGTGAAGTTTTTCGATCCACGCGAACTGCCAATCTACGGTAGTGTACCTGACACCCACCCAAAGGTGCAGGAGTTACGTGAATTAAGCCTGTGGTCAGAAGGACAGGTATGGTCTAGCCCAGAACTGCACGGTCAGATTTCTGGCATAATGAAAAACCAAATCGACTGGATTCCGCTCAGTATTGGAGCCGTTCGCCCGACTCAAGGCAGAACTTTGGCTGTGATGCAAGTAAGTGGCGGATCTCAGTCTTTTAACGCCGTCAACACATTAAGAATTCTTGGGCGCTGGATGCGAATGTTCACTATCCCCAATCAATCCTCAGTGGCTAAAGCATATCAAGAGTTTAATGAAGACGGCACAATGAAAGATTCGCCCTACCGCGATCGCGTTGTAGATGTGATGGAAGAACTTTACAAATTTACCTTGCTATTGCGTGACAAAGTTGATTATCTCACAGACCGCTATAGTGAACGTAAAGAAAAAGCTGCCAAAGAGACAATTAAAATAGCTTCTCAATCTCTTGAAATTAACTCTAAAGTAAATTAACTATTGGACATCCAAAAAAAGATAACCTCCTGGCAGATTGAACCAGGAGATTTAAAAAAATTCATTCATCTTTACAAGCGTTGTAGCAGGCTCAAACCGTGGGTGTCAGTACCACAGGTATTGAAAAGGAAGTATTCATCAGCCAACTTTTGCACTTGTTCTGATTCCACTACACTGGGTTTCCAAGGGTTAGGGTTATTGTAGGCGTAGAAAGTTTCCACACCATCGATACCCTTTTCGGATGCAGCTGGAATTAAGTCAAAAAGCGATCGCTTATAACGCGCTGGATGAGCCAGAACTGCCAATCCCCCAGCTTGATGAATAGCGGCAATCACGTTACTTGCCTGATATTCTTGCCCTGTAGTCGGCCTTCTTTGCAGATAGGGTTTCATGCTAGGGTGTTCTGGAGCAAAAGCGTAAGCCAAAATGTGAACTTCTATATCCAGAAGGTTAGCATTGATTTCTACGCCACTCCACAGGTAAGGAGTTGTTGCACCAGGATTACTCCACTTCCAATCTTCTAACCAAGCAAGGGCCGCTTGATAGCCCATAATGCCATGATGGTCAGTAATCGCCAATCCTTTTAGTCCAATAGCGATCGCCTGCTCCATCAATCCACTCGGCTGCAACCTGCCATCTGAGTGGACAGTGTGCATGTGAAAGTTGAATAACCTTGGACAACTGTATGCATCAATGTTCTGGAATACTTGCTTCAAAAGTTCTGCCGAAGCAGTAGTCCGGGCCAAATTTACAGCCATAACCCCCTCTGAATAAAAATATATATTCTTAACACACTAAAACGCCCTATTTACAGATGAGAAATTTCCAATACTGTAAATTAGTGTATTGGTGGCTACTTTCTCAGCTTTTTCAGCAAATTTTTCAATATGTTAAGACTACGTTAGCAAATCTTAACCTCAGTAGTCATGGGTAGTTTGAACTACTTTAAATGTAAGTAGTAAAAAATATTGCATATAAAATTTTATAAATACGCCTATACTATTTATGCTAAATAGCTTGCTTTTAAAGGCTTAGGAGAATAATTTTCTCGAATCAGTCTGAAATTTAAATATATATCACGTGTTAAAAAAATAGAAATCCCAGTAATTATACTAACTTTTATTTCATCTAGTAATGACTTCAGTGTAGGCGGAGCCAGCCGCAGGCATCGCATAAGTGAGTTTATAATAGCTCTCCAAAAACTAGCGATGTCTACGACTGGCTATGCCTACGCTTGCGGCTAATTATACTCCCCGCGCAATTCCAAAAGAATCTCCCTTCAACGTTACCCCAAGCGGTTCTATTACCACCTCGCGGCTCAGGGACGCTTCAACCTTGCCGGCAATCACAGCCGTTAGCTGATGTTCTCTTGCGAGGATGACAATCCTTTCTGCATCCTGCTCAGATTCCGTATAAAATGCAAATCCGGCTCCGTAATTGAACACGGAAAGCATCGTCTCTGCCCCGCCCTCAAGATGACCCTCGACAAAAGTAAATATCTCCGGCACTGGGAGCATTGTTTCGATGACGTACCGAAGTGGCTTCACCGACCGCATCAGCTTCTGCCAACCATGACCAGTGATATTTTCCATCGCGGTGGGGCGAATTCCTTCGCCAAGCACTGCCTGTACAAGTGGCGTGTAGAGATACGACGCAGCATTCATCGCTTCCCAAAACTCCTGCCCACTCGGAAGTTTTGTTCTATAGCCATCAGGAAGAGACTCAGTGAGCTTTCGCAATGGGGTAAACCCGTTTTCATGGGGGCCAGAACTCTCAACAAGAACAATAGTATTTCCGGCATCCAGACGCGAGCTATCAATAGGAGCGATACCAGGCGGCATTACGCCAAAAACCGAGCCTGCAATGTCGAGCCGGCCTGGAATCATCTTAGTTTTTAATTGAGGAGTTTCCCCTGAGAGATAGACACACCCTACTCGTTTGCACCCCTCAACGACTCCATCCAGAAATCCATCAAGGAAAGCGGGGGTAAAGATGGTTTCAGGAGTACTTGATGGCAGATAAAGACCAAGAAGTAGAGTCTGCATCCCTGATGTTGCTGCGTCGTTTGTCAAACACGAGATCATCTTGATACCGATATTCCACCAAAATCGCCGAAGTTCTTCTTCAGAAAGGTCATCAGGGCGGGTATCGTCTGCCGTTCCTAGTCCTTCAGGGACGAGTGTTAGAGAAAGTTCTGGAGCGCCCGCTTGAATAAATGGAGCGAGGTTGAAGTTGAAAGCGTTAGCACTTGCTCCCAGACCCGACGAGGGGACGGTACCATAGGCACTTGCAAAGGTAAGTGTGCGTTTTGCAGCATCGATGAAGCGTCTTTTTGCGGCATCGAGAGTATCGTAATCGACTTGATCGAGAGCTTGAGCCATCAGGTTGCGTTTTAAGTTAGGAATGGAGATGCGATTAATAGCGTCTGTGCAAGAGTTAAAAGTTAGGAGAAGTTATAACTCCTCACTTTAAAATACCTCATCTTCAATACCACGCCACCATTCACCCAAATTCATCAAGTCTTGGTAAATATCTTCTAATTCTTTGGCGTAGACATCGTTTGTAATGGTGGCTCGACGCTCTTGCAATTTCTTGAGGCGCAGTTGTACCAATACCCAAGGTTTAGTGATGCTATTCGTTGCTTCGATGTATTGTGCTAGTTCTTTGCTATCCATAATGTTTTATATTTTTAAGGATTACACGCTGTACAAAAGAATCATGTTGTGTATAAGCTAAATATTTGGTTTCAGGTTTTTATTAATTATTCTTTAATAGTAAATAGATCCACGTTATAAAAGCAATTCATGTAGATGTGGAGCGGCTTTCCGCAGTGTATTGCCCTTGCAATAAATGGTTTTTTAAACATTCATATTTGGTTTTTTCTGTCAATGACTAAGCCCTAACTTTTATTTTGATACCACCACTACTTTTATTCAGACAATGCTTATTTCACTACTGAAAAACAGAAAAGGGAGAAACTAAAAAGAATTTCTCCCTTTTCTGGTGGACTTTCTGCTTCAACTTTTGCAAATTAACTTATGGAGCAGCTTACTAAAAGGCATCGCACTCAGTTCAAACCAGCAATTAATTAAGCTTTAGCCAAATTTTCAGCAGCAAAGTCCCAGTTAACCAAGTTATCTAGGAAATTCTTGATGAACGCTGGACGGGCATTTCTGTAGTCAATGTAGTAAGCGTGTTCCCAAACATCCAAGGTTAGGAGTGCTTTCTTACCATGAGCTAGAGGGTTTTCTGCATTTGGTGTTTTGATCACCTTCAGCGTACCACCATCATCAATCAGCCAAGACCAACCACTGCCAAATTGAGTTGCAGCTGCGTTAGAGAACTCTTCTTTGAATTTGTCTAAGCTACCAAAATCTTTATCAATTCTGGCTGCGAGATCGCCAGTGGGTGTGCCGCCACCATTTGGCTTCAAGGAATTCCAGAAGAAGGTGTGGTTCCAAACTTGAGCAGCGTTGTTGAAGATTCCCGCCTTAGAGGAGTCTTGGAAGGAAATTTTGATCACTTCTTCCAGAGACTTATCAGCAAGTTCTGTACCTTCAGTCAGCTTGTTGAGGTTGTCTACATAAGCTTTATGATGCTTGCCATAGTGATACTCGAAAGTTTCAGCTTTCATGCCATTTGGCTCTAAAGCATTCTTGTCGAAGGGTAGCGGGGGCTGTACAAATACCATTGTGTGAAATCCTCTCTTTACCGGTTTCCAGTTTCAAGCTATTGCAGAAGCTTGGAAAATTAACAGCTTTTATTTTTAAGGTTTTATGTCTTTAATGATGGAACATAAAACTTAACATCGTCATTCTACTACCAAAGTGAAGATAAAGTGAAGATGAAAACAAAGTACTTCGCTGATAAGTCAAATCGCTATGAATTCACGGTTATAAATAAAAATGGCTAATATCTCGTAGCGAAAGCCCAATCTGTAATTAGCATTTAGCAATTAAAGCTTTCATACTTCTATCTTTAGTAGGATTAATTCCGATGTGGTAAATCAGTCGAAAGTGAGATGATTTAATACCTAAATTATCTAATTTTTTTAAATATAAGGTTTAATAAATCACTTATTAAATTATCTTAATTTTTAAATATTGTTTTGAGGATGGTAAGTGAATAATCACTCACCCACCACCCTTTGAAACTAAAAAGTTAACAGTAAATAGCGTTGATTAGCACTGAGATAAACGCTGCTGGTAATAGTTAACAATTTGTGCCGTGACTTCAGACACATCCAAACCATCAGTTTGAAGTTCAATGGCATCTGCTGCTTTTTGCAAAGGCGAAACTTTGCGTGTGCTATCTTTCCAGTCACGTTCGGCAATATCCCGTTCTAACTGCTCTAAATTGATTGCGGATTGGCCTTGTTTGTGAAAGTCTTCCTGGCGGCGACGGGCGCGTTCACTCACAGAAGCAGTTAAAAAGATTTTGACTTCGGCATCGGGGAAAACGTGAGTACCAATGTCTCGTCCCTCAGCGACTAAACCACCTTTTTTACCCCAGCTTTGTTGTTGTTTAACCAGTGCTTGACGGACAGCGCTTTGGGCTGCGATCGCAGATACAAGAGATGTTACCTCAATGGTGCGAATTACCTGGGTAACATCAGTACCGTTAATCCAAACCTGCACGGACGATTGTAAATCCTGGGTAGGAGTAAGTTCAATTTTACACAGGTTAGTTAATTCAGCGATCGCACACTCATCATCAATCGCAATCCCCTTTTGCAGTACAAGCCAAGTGACAGCACGGTACATTGCTCCTGTATCTAAATAGACTAAACCCAGGTTTGCTGCCACTTGCCGCGCCACTGTCGATTTTCCAGCCCCGGCTGGGCCATCAATGGCGATAATGGGTTGACGATCGCGCAAGATGATATTGTCAATCAAACGTGTAGAACCAAGACGAGCTGCGATCGCCAACATTCCTTCCTCCTCAACTTTTTCTAAAGACATCAACGTAGTCGGTTCAACTAATTCAATATATTCCACTAAAATTGTGCTGACCATTGCCACTTCTTGCTGTACCACTGCTATCAACTTGTTGCTATTGCGATCGCCTGCAATGAATGCAGCTTCAGCCCGTTGCAAGCCGCGATATAATGCTGCCGCTTGTTCTTTTGCCGTTGCAGTCAAATATTGATTACGAGAACTGAAGGCAAGACCCGATGCTTCCCGCACTGTTGGACAAGCAACAATTTCTACTGGCAAATTTAAGTCAGCTACTAAGCGTTTAATAATTGCCAGTTGCTGACCATCTTTTTGACCAAAGTAGGCACGGTCAGGCTGTACCAAGTTGAAAAGCTTGGTAACAATCGTAGCGACACCTTGAAAGTGACCCAGGCGAGAACGACCACACAAGCCTGTCATCATAGCAGATGGGGGTATAACTTGTGTAACCTTTGATTCTTGTATACTCTTCTGGGGAACTGCCATCTCTTCAGGAGTCGGTGCAAAAATGGCATCTACCCCAGCTTGTTCACAAAGTTTTTGGTCTTGCTCTAAAGTCCGGGGGTAGCGTTGGTAATCCTCGTTAGGAGCAAATTGCAGGGGATTGACGAAAATACTCACAATCACCGTAGAATTTTCTTGCCGCGCCCGTTGGATCAAGCTTAAATGACCTTGATGCAAATTCCCCATCGTTGGTACTAGACCGACTGCCGTCTGATACCAGCCAGTTATCTCATCTAGTCTTAGATCCTCAGTAACCGCAATCAGCTTGTTTTCTGAGCAGCGTTTAGTTAAATAGCAGCGTAAAGCTGCGACTGTTGTCAGCAGGCGCACAAAAATACCCCTAGTTCTTATCGATCCCTCCCCCGTTAGTTTATATCTGAAACAGAGGGAAGAGTTGATTGAACTAGGGGAATTAAGTGATACGGAACTTGAATTGGATTTAGGGGAAAGGTTATAGGTGACAGGTGATAGGGAATAATCTTTTCCCTGTAACCTGTAACCTGTAACCTACTCGATTATTTTCCTAAAACTTCAATATGTACTGGTGCAACACCACTACCCATCATTCCCAAAATTCGAGCCGCGCCAGCAGATACGTCAATGACTCGACCCCGAATGTATGGGCCTCGGTCATTAATTCGCAGCACTACAGAACGACCGTTGCGGGTGTTGGTTACGCGCACTTGCGTACCAAAGGGTAAGCTGCGATGGGCGGCAGTCATTGCTTCTGGGTTGAATCTCTGACCGCTAGCAGTACGAGTACCAGAACCATCATAGCCGTAAAAAGAAGCCATGCCTCTTAAGGTGGCTTGCACTACTCCGACAGCAACCTGTTGGGGTAGCTTAGGTATTGTTATTTGACGTACTGGTAAATTCGCAATCTCTTTTAGGGGAGAGGCATTGCCCATTAGCCTCCGTAGGCGATTGGTTGCTTGCAAAGCATCTTGCGCCAGATTATTGGTGCTACCTGCTAATCGTGTACCTTCATTAATTTCGACCAATTCTTCGCCATTAATTTTGATTACATAGCGATCGCCATCTTGCTGGGAGGGAGCGCTTTTGTTTTGTGCTTGATTGGCATTAGATTTTTCCCCTGCTTTCCAACTGACGGTAATTTTACTGCCGTCTACACTTTCCCGATTCAACTGGTTGATCTTAGCTGCTACTACACCAGCTATCTGAACCGGGTCATTGTCAGAGGAGCTAATCTGGTTACTCACATCTCTTACATCATCAGCATTCAGTGCCTTTGGTGAATTGCTAGCAATAAGGGCGTACTCTTGTACGCCCCCAGTATTTCCAATTGCACCAACTTTTTTAGATTCAAAATTCGTATTTGATACAGAACTCAAAAAGGTAAGAACAGGTATATTTCGGATAAAAAGGGTTGCCGCCTTACGTCCTCTAATGTTGTGAGGATGAATTTCTGTAATCACAGCATCCAAGGTTTGTCTCCCTGCTCTGGATTGGTACTCTCCCACCTTAACCACATCAGGGGCAGGTGATTTTTGGGATGCTAGAGCATTTCCCTTGGTGGTTTGAGTACAACCGACTGAAGGTATGCCCAAAACAGCCATAGACAGGGCAACAATAATCCACAAATGTCTTTGATTCATGCGTCCGTTTTTGAAAGCGACTGTAGAACTTTAAAGTTTTATAAATTGCGGGATTTTTCACTCGTGAAAGTGATTTCCCTTCTGAAAAACTCGAACTCGTTCCGTTTTCACTTTGTTATTTATAACTCGCAACAGACTAACACGAACCTTTTGGCTTGGGGATCAGGGTTTTAGCGTAATTATCGACTGCTGAATCAAATTAAAGTTCCAAATTTAAGGGTGAAACCTTTCTCAAAGGCGGGCTTTGGCTATGTAACGCTTTTTTCTGCAACTCAAAAATTTCTTAAAAAAACTTTATGCTTGTTGCACCCCAAAGTGACGACACCCTATTGACTTCTGTTCTAAAGGCTCACTACTACTCGTGTATTCTAGATAACATGTATTTTCACTATTTCCTATAAGAAGATAATATAACTTTAATTAAATGGCATCGGCATAAATACTTAAAATCATTTATTTAATGAAATATTTAGATTTCCCTATGAATAAGTCGTGATATGAGTTACATCTACAATAATTATGCAAATTAGTTTGAGTTGAAGATGTTTTTTCTACTTAGATTAATCATGACTTTTATTCCCCATAAGTCAACGTAGATAAGTGATTAATATTACTTTAAATTACCGTGTTACTGAGTATAAAATAAAGAAGTATACTCAACCTAATATTTTTTGTGATTAATGATGAAAAAATTAGAAAATCTTCGCGATCGCTTGTAGATCATTTTTTGGTGGTATTAAAAATAACAACAGCTATTTTTGGTACTCAGTAATTGCTCAAAGATGATTTTTTAGAGCAAGCGATATTTGACAAAATCTTTGCGGCTGTATGTATGTACGGCTGCACCCCTATCTATATATAGTGAGTATTTTGGGGAGTGCTATCACCGTGATGACAAGCCAAGTAAATCAGAGAGATTTAGAAATAGATTCATCGCCATTATTAGCTGTTCTTCAGGAATTGCATTCTCAGTACAGGTTACTGCAAGAGGGTGCAGTAGCGAAATATATTCCAGAATTGGCAAAGGTAAACCCGGATTTGTTCAGCATTTGCATTGTCACAGTAGATGGTCAGATTTACAAAGTTGGCAATTACGACCAACTTTTTACCATTCAGTCGATTTCCAAAGTGTTTGCTTATGGACTTGCCTTAGAAGATCATGGACTAGATTACGTTTTAACTAGAGTTGGCGTAGAACCGACGGGCGACGCATTCAACGCGATCGTTTTAGATGAGCAATCGAAGCGACCTTATAACCCAATGGTAAACGCTGGTGCGATCGCAACCACTAGCTTAATCAAAGGTTCTGGCCCAACGGAACGTCTTAACCGAATGCTGGATATGTACAAGCGATATATCGGCCGGGACGTGTTCGTCGACATTTCAGTTTTTACCTCAGAACGCAGTACCGGACATCGCAACCGTGCAATGGCGCATCTGATGCTCAACTTTGGCATGATTGACCGGAATATTGAAGAGTCGCTGGATCTTTATTTCCAGCAGTGTGCTGTGATAGTGAATTGCGAAGACTTAGCAGTGATGGCGGCTACTCTAGCTAACAAAGGTATGAACCCCATCACCAAAGAACAGGCGGTAGATAAGCGTTACATCAAAGATATTCTGAGTGTGATGTACACCTGCGGAATGTACAATTTTGCAGGTGAGTGGGCTTACAAAATTGGGATTCCGGCAAAAAGCGGAGTTTGTGGTGGGATTATCGCCGTTGTACCCAATAAGATGGGAATTGGAGTTTTTTCGCCCCTGCTAGATGTGCGTGGTAACAGTGTGCGAGGGGTGAAGGTGTGTGAAGAACTTTCCCAACGGTTAGGTTTACATCTATTTGATTGTTTAGGACAAGAGGCGAAATTTGAATAAAAAGACCTCTCCCTGGTTTTACTACGCAAAACCTGTCCCTCTCCGAGGCGGAGAGGGAAAAATTGGAACACAAGGTTAAAGCACAATACAGTTCAGATAAGACCAAAACACTTGTAGAGACGGCGATTTATCGCGTCTCGAAAAACCCAAATTTTTGCCAGTAGCCCTTAACCCAAGCGTATTGGATTAAAGCAGGAAAGGTTTATCTAACTCTCGTTTATCTATATATAGATATAGTTACCAAACTCTAAATTATCTCTCTTCGCGTGTCCTCCAGTTACAGCTATTTTCAGGTAAATAGACCACGCTGTAGGGGCAATTCATGAATTGCCCCTACGACAGATGTGCTTCAAATACATGAAAACTGCTGTAATTTACAATTCTTCTGCTTGGGGAAGCGGGAAGATTTCACCAGCTAAATAAGACTGAAAGTGCTTTTGGAAGTACAACCAGGAAGTCATATCTTCCCCATCGCTCAATGCTTTTGGGGCTTGTTTATATAGAGGAATACGGTTATTAATTTCGTCTTGCAGCAGTGGGGGTAATTCCGTTAAACCCTTGACTTTGCTGCCAACAGCACTGTAGATCAGTTGACCGGGGCGATCGCCCATTTTCATCCAGGGAAGCCATTGACCAATCCGATCCCAACTCAGTTTGAGTTCAGAAACAGAGGGAAGCGCTGAGTTGAATAAATCTGCGGTTGGCACAGTCAATTTAAACAATTCTGCTGCCTGATAAATTGGATTTGGGCTGTATTCGGCAAATTTGGGATCGTCTGCTAGGGGATTGGGGTAATAGGGAAATATGTCAAAAACGAAGGTTGTGCTGTCACCATCTACTTGTGCTGGGAAATTTCCCTCAAACTTACCCTGCACTGGATTATTGGCAACGTGAATTACCGGAACTGTCTCGCTTGTCCAAGGATTCTCCCATTTGCGTAAGATTTCATCTGTTTTTGGATTGAGATAGTAAGTCAGTTCTCTAGAAGTAAAATCCCAGCTACCCTCTGCTGTGGGAATACATCGGCTAACACTCAATCCCAGCATTTTAAATAGGAGTTGTCTTTTCTCACCGGGGATAAAGGCATAAATCTTACCTTTCCAAATCAGGAAAGTGGATTCGCTAGGGTCGAGGGAAGAACGAGTTTTAACCCAGTGCTGCGCTTCAAGTTCTTGGATTTGAGCAACCATCTAAAGCATCCTTAGTGTTTGGATAACAAAAGGATAAGCTAACCAGCATTCAAGTTGCATTTTTGTCATTGGTCATTAGTCATTTGTCAAAAACTAATGCCCCATACTTCCCTACGAGAGGCTATGCTTCTCCAAAGGAGTACGACTGCGCTCAGTACCAATTCCCAATTCCCAATTCCCAATACCTTTAAACTGATTCAGAAATTTGCTCATCTAAACGGCTAAACAAAAACACCCAAAGAGGTAGGGAACTGTTAATCGCAATTAGTCGCACTAAATGACCTGTTGTGACAATTTCAACATTATGATTTAATGCCAGGGAAACCAAAATCATTTCTGCCGATCCTCCTGGTGCTGTGACTAGCAAACAGGTTAACCAGTCCCAAGAGGTGAATTGCATCGCAAGTATAGCAGCGATCGCTCCAGCGATGAGGGTCATCCCTACAGACATCAAGGCATAGCCGACAGTCCGCTTCTGAAAGTTGGGTTTATCTCCCCAATACTCACCAATGGTAATTCCCAGGAGCATTTGACCCAATAAGTTTATTATTGGCGGGGGACTAAAACTAATATCACCCACAAAAGGCAGCCAATGTAGCAAAGGATTAAACCCGATACCAATTAACAATGCACCAAAGAAATCGCCGGCGGGAATTTTAAATAATATAGCTGGATAAACTACTAATGCAGTGATTAGGAGTATTAACAACAGTAATTCTAGTTGAGATGGATCGAGATTGAGCCAATCAGGGTTGATTGGGAGCGTTTGTGGATAGTAATTACCGGCTGATGTCTTAGCGATGAAGGGGATCAAAACAACTACTGAGGTGACGCGAATCGCCTGAACTAGGGCAACTAAGCTAACATTTTTATTGTAATCGGCAGCGATCGCTGCCATAATTCCCACACCACCAGGAACAGTAGCCAGCATTGCTGTCAATAGGTTGGTTTTGCTGAGGCGGGCATACATATAACCAATACAACTTCCACTCAGCAGCAGAAATAAGGTCAGAAAAATAAATATGGGAATACTAGAAGCAACACTAGCTAGATTACCGTGGGTATTGGAAGCGCCAACAGTTAAGCCTACAAGTGCCATTCCCACTTTTCGAGCAGTGCGGTTAGGTTGAGGATAATATTGATAAAAAATTCGACACCCTTGAAGAACTACTGTACCAGCAGCAATCCCACCAAATATCCAGGCAATCCTGCCAATTGGGAACTTGGCGAGGAGTAAACCCAGAGGTAATGCCAGAAGCATTTCCAACACAAGGACAATTAATTGCTTCGTAAATAGCTGTTGTTTGGTGACAACAGGATTTTCATGAGTGTGTTCTTCTAGGCTGGGAGCAACACTTACGCTTTGATTCATCAATACAAGCTTTTTTATTAATTTAACTTATGTACTAAAGCTAACGCGATCGCACAACATAATATAGAGTTTATCAAGCCAAGTTTACTAGGATCGTAGTAAGCACTTTAGCATTCAAATTAATCACTAAAGTCCCGAATAAGAAGTTATTCATCTACCAAAGTTAGTCTAGTGGACTACTAGATATAAATTTACTGCGTGTTGCCTTAAAACAAAAATACCTATAGAGAGAGCATAAGGTCAGAATGAGAGAGCGGAGTATATATATACGGCTGGCCTCTGAACTAATTGTCAATTGCAAAAATACTGAATCTTAAGAAAGGAGCGCTAAATTAAGCTCACACGAGACACCATAGGCGAACGCACTAAGTGTCTCAAAATATTATTTAATATTCTGCATATTTAAAAATAGGGGTTTTATAGTTTGTGGGAGAATCTAAAATAGTTGCAACATTTACCACTCTTTTCCCTTTCTCTCTTTCTGGTAAGTTAGGATGACATCTGCGTTGCTTAAATCAAGCGTGTTAAAAATCCCAGATAATTCATCAAAGGTACTTGCAGATGATAAACCTTAAAAGACTAAAATTTTTGCAAAAACTTCAACCCAAAATTCTAGTTTTTACATTTGGAGCATCTTTATTACCAGTTTTCGTTTTGAGCAGTGCAGTTTGGCAATTACTAGAACAACCACTCATTGAACTAGAAAAAACTAGACTTGATGATCAAGTTTTAGCTTTTCGTGGATACACAGCTGCTACAGAAAAAGGATTAGCAAATTTAATTTCCAGTTATGCTAATTGGACTGATTTGTATAATGCAGTTCAACATTCAGATCGGGGGTGGATAAAAAAAGAAGTTTCTACTCAACTATTATTCACTACTGATCTTGATCTAGTGAAGGTGATTCGATCGCAAAATGAGGAGGTTATTGGTTTTGCTGGGAGTCAGTTATTTAATCTCCCAATAGTACAAGCAAAAATCAAAGATTTAAATAACCAGAAGAAATTATCTCAGGAGTTAATTGATACAGGGACAAAAGGATTAGTATTGTTGGGAGGCTCACCGATTTCTCGCAGTGATGGAACTGGAAAGCCATTCGGAACTTTAATTGCAGGACAGTTAATGGATAAAGTATGGCTCCGACAATTTTTAAATTATTCGCAGCCGACAAGCAGATTGGAAATAATTTCTTTAGATGGAAAGTTTTTCGTTTCTAGTAGTTCTAATTGGAAACCAGATATTTGGGAAAAAACTTATTTTTATTCTCAAATTTTACCAAATATTTCCCAAAAAAACTCGGTCTATCGAATTCAGCCAGATTTGGGATTAAATACAATTTATGCTCCCATATATTCTGATAATAAGCCTATTGCCATTGTCAAGATTCAAATTGTAGCCAAATATTTTCAGGAGGCGAAGCTAACTCTTACCCGCTTATTTTGGTTGGGGTTAAGTTTAGCAGTACTACTGTCAATATTAATTGCTAATTTATTAGCTCAACAAATTAGTAAGCCAATTATTCAACTTGCAAAGCGTAGTAAAACTTTAGCAGCAGGTGATTTGACTAGCCCAATTCCTAATGTTAAAAATGGTGGTGAAATTGGGCAGTTAGCTAATGCTTATCAGGAAATGGCTAATTCTCTCACAACCCTAATCAACAATTTAGAGCAAAGGGTAGTGCAACGCACTCAAGAATTAGAACTAGCTCGTCAAACATTGGAAGAACGAGTGCAAGAGCGGACAGTAGAGCTGTTACAAAAAAATCAGGAACTAGAGATGAAAACTGAACAACTGCATACAGCTTTAGATAATTTAAAAATGGCGGAATCGCACTTAATTCAAACAGAAAAAATGTCTTCGTTAGGTAATCTAGTTGCTGGTATCGCCCACGAAATTAATAATCCAATTAATTTTATCTACGCTAATCTCACTCACATCAACAACTATACTCAAGATTTATTCAATCTCATCTTCAGATATCAGCAACGCTATTCAGATCAAGAGATTCAAACTTATACAGAAAAAATTGAACTTGATTATTTAATAAAAGATTTACCTCAAATTATAGCTTCTATGGACACAGGTGCTAATCGGATTCAAGAGATTATTTTCTCTTTGAGAAATTTTTCTCGGCATGATGAAGCCGAGATCAAAAAAGTTAACCTTCATGAAGGAATTGATAGTACTTTGTTGCTGCTACAGCATCGTCTGAATCCTCATCATGATTGTCCAGTTATCCAGGTAATTAAAAAATATGACAATTTACCACTAATTGAATGTTATCCTCGACAACTGAATCAAGTATTTATGCAGCTTTTACTAAATGCGATAGATGCTTTGGAATTACATCCAGAACAGTTGGATAAAAAAATTATAATTCAAACTAAAGATACTAAAAATAGTGTGATAATTAAAGTTATTGACAATGGTATGGGTATAGATGATAAAAACATTCTCCAAGTATTTGATCCATTTTTTACTACTAAATCTGTTGGTAAAGGTATAGGTTTAGGTTTAACTGTTTGCTATCAGATTATCCAAAATCATCAAGGAAGTATTCAAGTTATTTCGCAATTAAATAGAAAAACGGAAGTCATTATTGAATTACCATACTTGCTTGCCAATAATTATGAATCCTGATGCTATTAGTAAGTTTGGGTAGGGGCGCAAGGACTTGCGCCTTTACAAATATACAAATAATTTTGGATAATTTATTTTTTGGAAGTCCCTAACGCTCTTCCATCAGTCTCAGAAAACAGAAACTATAACTAGATCAAGGTTTGAGGCTTTATTTTCTAATATAAATTCAAAAATGTAGCCAAGTCCTGATTATTTAATTACTAATAACCTCTAAACCTGTCCTAGCTATTGATTTAATATCAACACCCTGATCGTTTAGCAGCACGACTATAGTGGTATTTTGATTGGGGAGATATGCCAGCAATGTTGTGAAGCCATAAGCTATACCACTATGGCCAATTGCTGTTTCTAAAGGAGATGAGAACCGTTCTACACCTAACCCATAACTATAGCTTTCGCCATTATCTTTAAATTTCAGCATTTCTTTCATCATCTTCGAGGAAAGTAAGCTTTTTTTGACAAATAACGCTTTAGCAAACTTGGCTAAATCCTCTGCTGTTGAAACCAATCCACCATCTCCTAAGCCGTTGCCATCATTGACTTCGGCGTTGCTATCTAGCTTACCATCCTGATTGCGATCGCTATAACCTGTAGCTACTTCTCCAATTGTCGGTTCGCGCAATTCTGTAAAGGTGTGTTTTAATCCTAATGGTTTTAAAATCTGACTGCGGATTGCTTGTGCGAGAGTTTCCCTAGTTATATTTTCAACGATCAGTTCCAAAAGAATGTAGTTACAATCAGTATAAATAAATTTTTCTCCAGGATTTGCCTTTGGTTCTTCTTGGTACATATACTGAATAGCTTCTCTGGCTGTCCAAGGCTGTGAGCGGCTTCTTTTGGCAGTAGCTTGAATAAACTCTTTTGTATCTAAGTATTCAGCAACACCACTGGTATGGTTGAGCAATTGACGAACTGTAATTTTATCGCTGTTGACAATATGAGGAGTGATGTCTCTTGGTAGGTAGGTTGCGATCGCGCGATCTAATTCGATCTTCTTTTGCTCGACTAATTTCAGCACAACCACCGCCATAAAAGTTTTACTCATACTGGCAATGGAAAAGCCATCTGTGGGTTTCATCCGAGTTTTAGTTGACAAGTTATTGACACCAGATGCTCCCACCCAAGAACCTTGAGGTGTAGAAATATACATTACTGCACCGGGGATTTTTTCTTCTGCAACTATCTCATTTAAAAGTGTCTGTAGCTGAGAACTTTTTCCAACGGTGGAAGTAGATATGACTTGTTTAGCAAAAGATTTTTCAATTACTCTTTGACTAATGTTATTACTCACTAGATATCCTGCAAAACCAAGGGAAATCACAAAGACTATTGCAAATAAAACTTTTCTGAAAGCCAAAAATATTAGGTTCATTTTACTTCCTAAATAAAAACCTACCCGATTTAGATCGACTGCACAAAGTAGTTAGTGAGCATCAAAGAGACATCTGATATACAAATAGCATTACTCTATTCCCAGATTAGTATCAAAATTTCGATTTACCAACTCTTACATAAATTTGACAATGCCAACTAAAAGCAAAACCAAAGTCACGGTTTGGGTAGCGGAAAAAGGTCAAGTACGACCTCGTTTAGATCATCTCACTACTGAAGAACCTTTAGAAATTCGTCTTGTTCCTTTCCAGAAGACGGTAGCTGTAACAATGCGGACACCAGGGGCCGATTTTGAACTAGCAGCTGGTTTCCTCTACAGTGAAGGAGTTGTTAGCCGCAGAGAAGATATCCGACGTATCAGCTACTGCGTTGATGAATTAGTAGATGGTGAGCAACGCCATAATATTGTAAATGTAGAATTGCGGGATGGTTTGATTCCAGATTTACAACCTTTGGAGCGTCATTTCTATACAAGTAGCGCCTGTGGGGTGTGTGGTAAAGCTAGCCTTGAGGCTTTGCGTCTGCGAGGATGTCCAGTGATTCCTTCTGGCCCGACGGTAACACCTGAGATCGTATACAGCCTACCTGATAAACTCCGGGCTGCTCAAGGTATCTTCACAGCTACAGGAGGTTTGCACGCTGCGGCTATCTTCGATACTCAAGGTAATTTGTTAAACCTGTGGGAAGATGTTGGACGACACAATGCTTTGGATAAATTGATTGGTACAGCTTTTCTCAGTGACCAGTTACCTTTAAATAATTGTATTGTGCTGGTCAGTGGACGCTCTAGTTTTGAGATTTTGCAAAAGTCTACAACTGCTGGAGTTCCCATTGTTTGTTCTGTTTCTGCTCCCAGTAGTTTGGCGGTATCTGTAGCCAAGGAATTCGGGATCACCTTAATTGGATTTCTGCGGGGAGAACGATTCAATATTTATACTGGTTTGCAACGAATTAACGCTGTTTAAGAACAATTTTGTAGTGGCGTAGCGACTGTGCGATCGCTGATTGTGAGGTAGTAAAAATCAGCTCCGAGGGGATAACAGTTTGGTTTTTTCACCTCGCTCTACTTATGGGCGAGTACCAAACTCATTAAACTATCTAAAATGCGATCGCGTGACAATGGCATCATTTCTTTGCCATAGAGCATTTCCTGCACCATCACATAGGATACCAGTGAGCCAAAAAAGATTTGCGCTGTTGCTTCTGGGTCACTAATGCCTAATTCTGGGTGAGAAGCTAAATACTGGCTCAGTAATAGCCGTCCCCTTTGAATCACGGTTTGAGTATATAATTTTGCCAATTCTGGAAAGCGTTGCGACTCGGTGATAATCAAGCGGAATAGTGCTAAGTATTCAGGATTGTCAGCAACTTTTGTTAAATAAGTTTCAGCAATTTCGCGCAAGAAAATTGCAGGCTCACCATACAAATCTTCTGTAGAAAAAATTCCCTGAAAGCTAGCAATTGTTACTCTTTCGATCAACGCCTTAAATAATCCTTCTTTATCTTGAAAGTGACTGTATATTGTCTGCTTAGATACTCCAGCTTCCGCACTTACCCGATCCATGCTGGTTCCAGCATAGCCATCCCTCAAGAATACCTGCATGGCTCCTTGCAAAATTTGCTCCTGTTTTTGAGTCATGGCTCTTAAACGAGATAAAGTTTCAGGTTGGGAACCAGAGGTTTCAAGCATATTTGACGTAAATTTTTTTACATATTTCTTGTCTCTTGGAGAATCATACCATACAGTCTAGTATGATAGTTCCAGTAAATATTTAATGATAAAAATATAGGGTAGTATCATGTCTCAGACTGCCTCAACATCTCCAGAAGGGATTATCAATGTTCCAGTGCCACCATCTAAGCAGGAACGGAAGAAACTGGTTTTTTTGTTCCTAGGGTTGCTGATTATAGCAGGTGGTATCAGTTATTTCTTGTGGCATAGTCAACAACAAGGAGCAGCAAATGTACTGAAGGTAAGTGGAAGGATTGAGGGTTACGAAACTGAAATTGGGGTGAAGCGTTCGGGAAGAATTGTTTCAATTGCAGTCCGCGAAGGGGCAGCAGTAAAAAAGGGGCAAGAATTAATCAAGTTGGATGACAGTAACGACCAACTGCTACAAGAACAACTCCGGGGTGCTGAGGCTAGGGTTGCATCTGCTCAATCTGATGAACAGCAAGCAATTTCCGATGCTACTCAAGTGGAAAGTGGGATTGAACAAATTGATAGCCAAATCAGTGAGGCAAAACTTAATTATCACCAATCCCAAGGAGATACCCAAGGACGAGTTCAACAGGCACTATCTAACGTAGCAGCAGCCAAGGCACAATTATTACAAGCGCAGGCGCAGACAAAGCAGGCACAGGCAGAAGTAAAATTAGCGAAAATGAATCGCGATCGCTATGCCAAACTGGTAACAGAAGGTGCTATTAATCAACAACAATTTGACCAAGCACAAACCACCTTTGACACAGCAGTAGCCACCCTAGAAGCACGAAAAGCAGCAGTAAATGCTGGACAAGAACAATTACGCGCTGTTGTCGGGGCATTAACCCAAGCTAAAACTACAAGTTTCAATCCTGGTATTCGCAATGCCCAAATAGAAGCATTAAACAGAAAAAAAGATCAGAGTTTTGCTCAACTAAAATCTGCCCAAGCAAAGGTAAAATCTGCTCACGCCAAAGTAAAAGATGCCTTAGCATCAAAACAGCAAATCCTGACCCAAATAGAAGACTCGAAAAAAGATTTAAATGTTGTTAGTCCTTTAGATGGGGTAGTAACTGCCCGTAGTGCAGAGATCGGGACTGTAGTTAGCAGTCAAACCAAAATTTTGACAGTAGTTGACCCTAATACAGTGTATTTGCGAGGTTTTATTCCCGAAGGTGATATTGGGAAAGTGCGCTTAGGACAAACAACCAAAATCTTTCTTGATTCTGCGCTGGAAAAACCCCTCATAGGCAAAGTTATTTCTGTTGATCCTCAAGCCTCTTTTACCCCAGAAAATATCTACTTTCAAAAAGATCGGGTCAGACAAGTAGTAGGCGTGCGGATTCAGTTAGAAAATCCTTCTGGCTGCTTTCACCCAGAAAATCCCTACTCTGGTGCAGATTTGCCCTGTGCGAAAATTGGAATGCCAGCAGATGCGGAGATTGCGTTGCAGGGTAAAGAGGTCAGCAAATGAAATTATCAACTCCTAAACCACTGCAATTATCTAATCACTCAACCACTACTATTAAAGTTAGTAATTTACATAAACATTATGGACAACTAATCGCTGTCCGGGGAATTGATTTTACTGTCAATCAGGGTGAGATGTTTGGGTTAATTGGCCCTGATGGTGCTGGTAAAACTACTACCTTTCACATCTTAGGTGGGGTGATGGAAGCGACGGCGGGAGAAGTGCAAGTATTTGGTCAGCCGGCAAGAGACGCACGTTTAAGGACGGGATATCTCACACAACAGTTTTCCTTGTACTTGGATCTCAGTATTGATGAAAACTTGCGTTATGCGGCGGGATTGCGCCAAGTGAGTGATAATTTATTGCGGGAACGCCGCCAGAAATACTTAAAATTAATGAGTTTGGAACAGTTTGGCGATCGCTTGGCGGGTCAACTTTCCGGCGGGATGAAACAAAAGCTGGCGCTGTGTTGTGCCTTGGTTTCCCAACCGGAAGTACTGTTATTAGATGAACCTACCACAGGGGTTGATCCAGTTTCCCGAAGGGAATTTTGGGATGTCTTAGCAGAACTTTCTGCCGACGGGATGACAATTGTTGTCGCCACACCCTATTTAGATGAAGCTGAACGCTGCGATCGCGTCGCACTGATGTATAGCGGTCAAATTCACGAAATTGGTACACCCGCAGCATTACGCGCCAATTTAGGCTTACATCGCCTAGAAGTCAGAACAGCAAATCTAGAGATAGCCGAGAAACTTCTCTTGGAGAATGTGCAGACAAATATAGTCGATGTGCAGACATTTGGCGATCGTTTGGATGTTCTTGTTCAAGATGTAACTCTTGGTGAAACCCAGGTAAATCAATTACTACAACAGCATCACCCCAGTATTGAACGTGGCGAACCCACCCTAGAAAACGTCTTTGTCACCCGTCTACGACAACAAGGTTCAGCACCAGCATTTTTGTCCTTTCCTCGTTCTCGTGGGGGAAATAGGGAACAATTCAAACCTCAAAATTCTTCTGAGCAAATCGCTATTTATGCCCACAATCTCAACCGTGTATTTGGTAACTTCCAAGCAGTCAAAAACGTCAATGTCGAAGTCCGCTATGGCGAAATATTTGGGCTTTTAGGTGCAAATGGAGCCGGAAAAACGACTACCATCAAAATGCTGTGTGGATTACTAGCAGCTAGTGGTGGTGACATTTCCCTTGGCGGCGAAACAGGAAATCTGCGTAGCCGTGACTTACGGCGACGTATTGGTTATATGAGCCAGAAATTCACTCTTTACGACGATCTGACAATTCTGCAAAACTTAGAGTTTTATAGCGGGATTTACAGCGTACCCCGCAAACTTAGGCGAGAAAAGATTGATTGGGTAATTGCTACCTGTGGCTTAGAGGGACAAGAACAGATGCTTACCGGACAATTACCGGGTGGTTGGAAGCAGCGAGTAGCTTTTGGCGCTTCTGTAATGCACGAACCAGATATTTTATTTCTCGATGAACCGACATCCGGGGTAGATCCTTTAGCCCGTCGTCAGTTTTGGAAGCTGATTAATGACTTTGCCCGCAATGGTACAGCTATTTTGGTGACAACGCACTACTTGGAAGAAGCTGAACAGTGTAACCGCATGAGTTTTATGGTAGCCGGGGAAATCGCCGCCGAAGGTTCACCTAGTTCTATCAAAGCTTCTCAACCAGGACAACTTATAGAAATTATCGTTAAGCAAAATCAAGCCGCTTCTAAGATACTTAAACAACATCTTGATTCGTGGCGTGTCTCGATTTTTGCCAATAGTTTACACGTTGTTCTTGATCACCCGGAAACAGAAATTCCTGAAATAACTCAGCTTTTAAAATCCGCACACCTGACTATTGAATCTCTGCGTCCGATTCCTTTCTCTTTGGAAGATGCTTTTATTGGTATCGTTGAACGTGCGGTAGGGGATTAGGAACATGAAAACTGAGATATAAATAATGAAAAGAATTTTTTCCCAATGTGTGAAGGAAATAGCGCAATTTCGGCGCGATCGCTTAACTTTAGGTTTAGCATTTTTATTGCCATTTTTAACTCTATTGATTTTTGGGTTTGCAATTCGTTTAGAAAGTAAGGATATTCCCCTGATTGTCCAAGATTTTGACCGCACAAACCTGAGTAGCAGCTATATTGAGCGGTTGTATGCCACCAATCAATTTGTACCTAAACAATGGTCAGGTGGTAATCCGACACGCGATGCAATTGACAGGGGTATTGCTAAAGCCGCAGTGGTTATTCCTCCCCAATTTAGCCGAGATATTCAAGCTGGTAGAAATACAAAGGTGCAAGTATTAATTGATGCCACAGATGTTAATAATGCTCGTGTAATTAGAGGTAACATTCAAAGAGTAACTAATTTTTTCATGCAAGACCAAGGATTGCTACCAGATAAAAGTATTATTACACCGCGAATCCGCTTGTGGTTTAACCCTGGTAGATTGGAGTCACTGTACATTGTGCCAGGAACCTATGGTGTTGTATTGTGGATTTTCCCCTCATTGCTAACAGCGATCGCAATGGTGCGTGAAAAAGAAAAAGGTACAATTTTACAAGTTTATGCTTCTAGCATTAGTGCAACCGAACTGTTACTTGGCAAAGGACTAGCTTACCTACTAATTGCCATTACAGAAGCTTTAGTAGTCATGGGACTAGGGTCAATAATTTTTCAGATCGGCGTAATTAGTAACCCGATTACTTTATTAATCGGAACTCTACTCTTTTTAATAGATAGTGTTTCCTTTGGTTTACTGATAGGTGTACGCACTAATAACCAAAATTCCGCAGTACAAATTGTTTCTCTTGTCGGTTTTATTACATCTTTATTGCTATCTGGTTTTATTTATCCCCTGAGTAATATTCCTTTTCCCCTTTCACTAACACCTAACGTATTTCCTGCCCGTTATTTCATTGATATCACCCGTGACGCTTTTGTGCGTGGTACAGGATGGACAGGAGTTTGGTTTGACTTACTCATGCTTGCAGTTTTGGGATTTGTATTTTTCAACGTAGCGCGTCGGCTTTTAAGTCGAATGCAAATTAGTCAATAGTCATTAGTCATTGGTCATTAGTCATTGGTCATTGGTCATTGGTAGTTAGTTATCAGCCTTAATCATATATGAAATATATTTGGCAATTATTTGATAGCCCATTGTGGTCATTAGTGCGTAAAGAAATTAATCAAATTCTGCGAAACAAACAATTGATTGTTTTATTAATTGTGCCACCAACAGTACAATTATTGCTTTACGGATTTGCACTCAACCCGGATGTCCATAATTTACGACTGGGTGTAATTGACTATGCCAATGTCTCCGCCAGTCGAGAACTAGTTTCAGCAATGACATCTAATCACACTTTTAACTTAGAATCTGTACCAACAAGTGAAAAAGATTTAAGCCGTCAAGTAGAAGAAGGTAAGCTAGATGTAGGACTAATAATTCCACCAGATTTTCCGCGCCAACTAGCCAAAAAATCAGCAGAAATTCAAGTATTCATCGATGGAGTGAATGCAAACACAGCCGGAATTGCTGCTAACTATGTTAATCAGATTATCCAACAATATAATTTCAGTTTGGTACAGGGTCAAGTCAGTCCGCCAGTTTCAACCGAAGTCGTTTTTCTTTACAATCCTGGACTCACAAGTAGTTGGTTTTTCGTACCGGGGGTTATGGGTTTAGTCCTGACATTAATCGGTACATTAGTATCAGCAGTAACTGTTGTACGCGAGAAAGATACAGGAACTTTAGAGCAATTGTTAATGACTCCCTCTAGCAACTGGGAAATTTTATTAGCTAAAATTATCCCGTTGGCATTCCTGCTCATGGGAGATGTGCTATTAGCTTTAACGTTGGGAACAGTCGTATTTAGCCTACCCTTTCGTGGAAGTTTCCTGCTCTTTCTTGCTTTATCAAGTATGTATGTATTTGTGGGAATTAGTTTAGGTATTATGTTAGCAACTATTTGCGGTTCTCAACAACAAGTATTACTCACATCTTTTTTTATAAATTTACCAATGATCCAAACTTCGGGAGCAATATCTCCTATTGAATCCATGCCTCCTTTATTTCAATTCCTCTCTCTATTTAATCCACTTCGTCATTACATTACTATTGTTAGAGGTATTTTACTTAAAGGAGTTGGTTTAGATGTGCTGTGGTTGAATGTTTTAGCATTGCTTGGTTTTGCCGTTGTTTTATTAACTATTAGTGTTCATAAGTTTCGGAATCAGTTAAGTTAAACTGTACTATCTCATTAATTCTGACAACATCTGTTCCAGAATATCTTCCATAATTTCTTCGTCTAAGGTGTGTGGAGTTGGTGGCCCACCGAGAAATTCTTTGATAGTGATCTTCTGCTCTCTAAAGTCCTTAACAAAATCGCGGATTTGAGAAATAGCATTCATTTGAGATTCTATTGTTTTTAGCATCAAAGACATAGAGTCAATGCCTTTTTTAGCAGCTTTACGAGAATCACTTACCATAGCTCCTTCTGGAGTATTTTTTACTAAACGTAGTTCCAGTTTCAAGTTTTCATATTGAGTGAGGAGAATTTGATTTTGCTGTTCTATAGTTCGACATTTGCGAGTTAAATCATCCTCGTTATTAAAATCAATAACTTCTCCCACCTGCTGAATTCGCTCAATTTCTAAAAGTCTTGCCAAATCTCCTTCTTGGTAAGCTTTATTGATTGATTTCATGATTTCTGTATGATATATCTGTGTCTCGCTGTCTCTTGTCTTATCAGGGTGAAAGATTTCAGCTAATCTGAGAAATGTTTCCCGAATTTTTCTCTTATCCTCTGGTCTTCCTACAGAGGGAGATTCTACAGACTGTTGTGCTTGCCAATATTGATGACTACCTTCAGCCGCTTCCTCTGAAAAATCTGCTTCGGATTCGGAGTTATTAAATAGTTCGTTTAACTCTGTATTGAATTGTTTGCGATTCGCGTTTGGACTAATAATCCCTGCCAACTGGAGTTGAAGATAAACTGCCTCTATATTTTTGATGGTTTGCTTCCCAAACTTTCTAGTGGTAAAAATTTCATCAAATAGAGCATGAATATCTCGGTCTAACTCAGCCATTTTTTGAAAGTGGGGACTAGCTTGATGAAATATTTCTGTGGCAAAAGTTCGCATTTGCTCAACAAAATTGTTCAATTCCGTTCGCTTTCTCTTAATCTGTTTAAGTAGCGATTTGTGTTCTGCTTCTAAAAACTCCAAGCGGATATGTAATTGAGAGAGGGCTAATGGAGTTACTTCAGTTGATTGTAATGGAAGTGATTTTTTGCGAGCCATGAAACACGTTTGTAAGTTTAAGGTTTAAAATCTAATTGCCAAAGTTGTTTCGTCAATGCGAAAAGAACGTATCTAGTGATAATACATGAACTGTGGATACTTTTTTTGTCAAGAATTACTGTCATGGACATAGGCTACATCATCTATATTGTTAGTATCGGGAAGCGCACTATGCGATAAAAATTATAAAATATCACGATAAGAATGACACCACAAGACGCACGACAATACGCACCAGCAACTGAGCGCAACCGAGAACCAATTCTAGAAATACTTTTGCAGGTATTACCCAAAAGTGGCACTATTTTAGAAATAGCAAGTGGTACTGGTGAACACGCGGTCTTTTTTGCATCCAGGCTAAGTCCTCGCCTGTGGCTACCAACAGATGCAAATTTAGAGTTACGAGCCAGCATTAGTGCATGGACTGAACACAATGCCTGTGATAACGTTTATCCACCGCTTGAGCTAGATGTTAGAGAGCCAGTTTGGGCAGTGGAGAGAGAGCCAGTTTGGGCAGTGGAGAAAGGGGAAGTAACTCAGTGGCTTGATAGGGAGCCAATTGTCGCCATTGTCAACATTAATATGATTCACATTTCACCGTGGTCAGCTTGTTTGGGGCTAATGGCAGGGGCAGGCCGTATCCTAAAAGCAGGAGGTATCCTCTATTTGTATGGGCCCTTCAAACAAGGTGGAGAACATACAGCAGCGAGTAATGCAGCTTTTGACGAATATTTACACACCCAAAACCAAGAGTGGGGTGTGCGGAACTTGGATGATGTAGTGGCAGCAGCTAGGGCAGAACATTTCATCTTGAAACAAATTTACCAAATGCCAGCCAATAATCTTTCAGTAGTGTTTGAACGTGCCGCTAATGAATAATTCCTGGAAATAATTTATTAGTGGATATAATTCAATTCAATTCAAAATCATTGAAGATATGTAAATTTTCTAGCTACTTTCTGCTTTGCTACCTCAAGGCTACATATAGAACTCATATTTGATTGCGTGAAAAAACTCTCTACAACTCAAAAAGCTTTCTTTCCTATTGCCTCTTGCCACGCTGCGCTAACAAAAATCAAAGCGGATTCCTATAGCTTGGAAAGCAATTGATGAGAAAACTATCCAAGCTATTCACAAGTTCCTCAAACTATTTGTCTACAATTCAAGACTCAGGTCATTCCAGAAGCGAAAGGCTCATTCTGATTGAGGCTAGAGGCAATGTCAGTCAAAACTTTAACAGTCAACGACAAACTTATTAGCGCCCGTGAGGAGGAAACTATTCTCCAAGCAGTGCAAGATGCAGGGATTCACATTCCTACTTTGTGCCACTTGCAAGGAATTGACGATGTTGGCGCTTGTCGGCTTTGTTTAGTAGAAATTGCTGGGAGTAATAAACTCCAACCTGCTTGTGTAACAAAAGTTGCTGAGGGTATGGAAGTCCAAACAAATAGCGATCGCCTGCAAAAATATCGTCGCACCATTATAGAAATGCTATTTGCTGAAGGTAATCACATTTGCTCGGTCTGCGTAGCTAACGGTAATTGCGAATTGCAAGACTTGGCAATTGAGATGGGCATGGATCATGTGCGGTTGGATTATCATTTCCCCGATCGCAAAGTCGATATTTCTCATGCTCGCTTTGGCGTTGACCATAACCGTTGTGTTCTTTGCACTCGTTGCATCCGTGTTTGTGACGAAATCGAAGGGGCGCACACTTGGGATATGGCGGGTAGAGGGACAAATTCTCATGTGATCACTGATTTAAATCAGCCTTGGGGAACCTCAGATACTTGTACTTCTTGTGGCAAATGCGTTAATGCTTGCCCTACAGGTGCTATTTTTTACCGAGGTTCGAGCGTCGGGGAAATGAAACGTGAGCGCGCCAAACTTGATTTTCTAGTTACAGCAAGGGAAAAACAACAATGGAACCTTTAAATATGTGGAGATAAAGAGTTAATTAACCCATTCCTCAATTACGAATTATTATGACTCGTTTAAAATTAGCAACGGTTTGGCTAGGCGGCTGTTCTGGCTGTCACATGTCTTTTCTCGATTTAGATGAATGGCTGATTGATTTAGCAGCACAAGTAGATTTAGTTTATAGTCCCTTTGCTGATGCTAAAGAATATCCTCTAGGGGTAGATGTGGTGTTAGTTGAGGGTGCAATTGCAAATGAAGATCACCTGCAAATGATTCAGATAGTAAGAGAGCGATCGCACATTCTTGTCTCTTTTGGTGATTGTGCTGTTACTGGTAATGTTACTGCTTTACGCAATCCTTTAGGTACTGCCGAACCTGTTCTTCAACGCTGTTACATCGAAGCAGCAGATATTCACGGCACAATTGTCTATGAGCCTGGCATTGTACCAACCTTACTAGATCGGGTGATACCAGTGCATACAGTAGTCCCAGTTGATATTTATTTACCAGGTTGTCCACCCTCAGCAACTCGGATTAAAGCAGTGTTAGAGCCACTCTTAAGAGGAGAAAAACCACAGTTAGAAGGACGTAAATTTATCAAGTTTGGTTAACTTCACAAGTTACTCAGATTCTTTATCTAAATTGAAAGTGAGGCAATCACAAATCTCTCCTCTGCTCCCCTGCTCCCTTGCTCCTCTGCCGACCTCCAGCCAGCAATTTTGGGTTGGCGAACTACTAGTCTAGTGGTTGACCTGAGATAGTTATGAAAAAAATAATCATCGACCCAGTTACCCGAATTGAAGGACACGCCAAAATCAGTATTTATCTGGATGATAAAGGACAAGTGAGCGATGCTCGCTTTCATGTCACAGAATTTCGTGGTTTTGAAAAGTTTTGCGAGGGTCGCCCACTTTGGGAAATGCCAGGAATTACGGCGCGAATTTGTGGGATTTGTCCGGTAAGCCATTTGTTAGCATCAGCAAAGGCAGGCGATCGCATTCTTGCGGTTACAATTCCTAAAGCTGCGGAAAAACTGCGCCGTTTGATGAACTTGGGACAAATTGTCCAATCCCACGCCCTGAGTTTCTTCCACCTCAGCGCCCCAGATTTATTATTAGGAATGGATAGCGACCCCGAAAAACGCAATGTATTTGGGTTAATTGCAGCTGAACCAGAACTGGCACGTGGCGGAATTCGCTTGCGTCAATTTGGACAAGAGATTATTGAACAATTGGGAGGGCGAAAGATACATCCATCATGGGCAGTTCCTGGTGGTGTCCGCGAACCCTTATCGATAGAAGGACGCACTCATATTCAAAACCGCATCCCGGAAGCACGCACCACAGTATTAGATGCACTGGGTAGATTTAAAGACTTACTCAATGATTATCAAAAAGAAGTGCAAACCTTCGGGAATTTTCCTAGTTTATTTATGGGTTTAGTCACTCCTGATGGTTTGTGGGAAAACTACGACGGACATATTCGTTTTGTAGACAGCGCTGGGAATATTATTGCCGATAAACTCGATCCGACTCATTATCAAGAATTTATTGGTGAAGCGGTTCAACCAGATTCCTATTTAAAATCTCCTTACTATCGCCCTTTAGGTTATCCTGACCAGAGCGACCATTGTCGTTTAGATAGTGGTATTTATCGGGTAGGGCCGCTAGCACGTCTGAATGTTTGCAGTCATATTGGTACACCTTTAGCTGATGCAGAATTGAGAGAATTTAGAGACAGAGGTAAAGGCACTGTCACTTCATCATTTTTTTATCACTACGCCCGGTTAATTGAAATTCTGGCTTGCATTGAACGCATAGAAATTCTGATAGATGACCCAGATTTAATGTCTAAAAAATTGCGTGCTGATGCTGGCATCAATCAACTAGAAGGAGTAGGTGTAAGTGAAGCACCACGCGGTACATTATTTCACCATTATCAAGTTGATGAAAATGGGTTACTTCAGAAAGTAAATTTAGTAATTGCCACAGGTCAAAATAATTTGGCAATGAATCGCACAGTCGCGCAAATTGCCCGACATTTTATTCACGGTTCAGAAATTGCTGAAGGGATGTTAAACCGTGTTGAAGCGGGAATAAGAGCTTTTGACCCTTGTTTGAGTTGTTCAACTCATGCGGCAGGTCAAATGCCTTTACATATTCAATTAGTTGGGAAAGATGGGAATATTGTAAATGAACTTTGGCGAGATTAATTTAGTAGAGATGCAAGACCTTGCGCCCCTACAAATCTACAAATAATTTGGGATAATATATTTTTTGCAAGTTCTTTAGATGTGTGCGATCGCAATGCTATCAGCAGCGAGTGCAGGGTTGATAGCGACCCACATTGCTAAAATCATTGTACAACAGCAAAACAGTATTTTTTTTGATGATTAGTTTTTACTTGTAAATTACAAGTTGGTGTATCAATTTGAATATATTCTCAGCATTAAAGTGAGAATGCAAAGACAGATAAGATAGTTAAAGAAAAACAAAGAACGGGTTATTAAGTTTTAATGCCGCTTCATTCATTCAATCCACAGAGAAACAAACTGGAAATCTTTGCCACTAAGCAAAATTCATTCTGTTAGCGGATAGCTAAGGTTTAGCCCATTCTGGCTCATAACTCCTGAATTCTGTTTCAATAACTGAATTAATGAATCGAATGCGAGATTATATTTCAGATACCTCTGAATCTAAAGATTTCTTATTTTCTTATGCCTAGAGTTATGGAATAGCGATATAATCACCTATTATTACTAATTACAAACTAGGCACAATCTCTTAATTATGAATCAATCCAATAATAGTGGAATGCTTGAACAGTTTGTCAATACAGTGATGGGGGTAAAAGCTGGGAATCAACAACAATATCGAGATACATCAATAGCTACTACACAAGAATTAGATATCAGAGCAATTTTAGTTTATACACTAGGAACAATCCTACAAATAGTAGTGATGACTCTCGTCTTACTGGGAATGGAAAAATTAGTAATGTTAATTGATAGCAATTCTTCCTTCCCCAGTTGGTTTAGCACTTTATTGACTGGATTATTTTTTACTCTCTTAAGTATCCGTTCCCGAATTTTTTCTCTTTTAGATAATACCCGTTCTCGTCAGACTTATGACCAGGTAATTAGACCAAGATGGTCTCCTCCACCTTTAGTATTTCCCATAGTTTGGATGATAATTGCGGCTTTGCGGGTAATTTCTTCTGTATTGGTTTGGCAGCAAATGAATCACCAATTTTTAGTGCTGCCTTTAATTTTGTTTGTGGTACACCTGGCTTTAGGGGATACTTGGAATACGATTTTTACTGTAGAACGGAGATTAGGTGCTGCTGTTCCTGTAGTTATTTTAGGGCCTTGGTTATCTGCTGTAGTGGTGACGGCAATTTATTGGCAAACTAATCCTGTAGCGGGAATGACTTTATCATTTTCTTGTGTGTGGCTAACTGTAGCTGCTGTATTGGTATTTAGAATTTGGCAATTAAATGGATCTGAGCCATTGTATCCTTTAAAACTAACACCCCTGGAGAAATAAATAGCCAAAATTCACCAAGACAAGGTTTCTCTATCTCCTCACAAGTTTCTCAAGTTTTTTATCTAACTTTAAAATAGTGTTGGACAGCTAAAAATATGAATTCTAATGCGATGGGCTATGCTTCGCCGGAAGCGATGTCTACGACGGGCTACGCCTACGCCATTGGTTACGGTAATGAATTGCGTAGTGATGATGGCATTGGGCAACGAGTAGCGAAGGCGTTGCATCTATCAAACGTGAAATCTCTAGCTGTCCATCAACTCACCCCTGAACTTGCTGAAGCTTTAGCCCATGCTAATTTGGCAATCTTTATTGATGCTTGTTTCACTTCTGAAAGTTCTCAAGTGCGGGTACAATCGCTTTCATCTGAATCTTTCAATATTATTGCCGGACATACAGCCGATCCGCGATCGCTCTTAGCTCTGACTCAAGCCCTTTATAATCGTTGTCCACCAGCTTGGTGGATAAAAGTACCAGGCGTAAACTTTGAATTAGGCTACAGCTTATCACCAATTGCTGAAATTGGAGTGGCGATCGCTTTACAAAAAATTGCCCAAATTATAGATGAGAATTTTAGCTTACTTCTTTAAAATATATTTCCATTACAGGTAATAGCGACTTATGCAAAAGCCTATCCAGTCATCTGTCGAACGTGCCTATGATATTTTGCGAACCGAAAAAGCTAACCCCCTTGATGCTATTTTTGCCCCAAAAAGTGTTGCTGTAATTGGTGCTAGCGAAAAAGCTGGTAGTGTTGGACGCACTCTACTATGGAACTTGATTAGCAATCCTTTTGGTGGAACTGTTTTCCCTGTCAATCCCAAGCGGCACAGCATTCTGGGAATCAAAGCATACCCGACTATCTTTGATGTACCCGAATTAGTTGATTTAGCAGTGATTGCCACCCCAGCGCCAACTGTCCCAGGTATTATTGCTGAGTGCGTGGATGCAGGTATCAAAGGTGCAATTATCCTTAGTGCTGGTTTTAAAGAAGCTGGTGCTGAGGGTGTAGCCTTAGAACAGCAAATACTTGAGCAAGCGCATCGTGGCAAAATGCGGATTATTGGCCCTAATTGCTTGGGTGTAATGAGTCCGCGCACAGGTTTAAATGCAACTTTTGCCAGTACAATGGCGCGTCCTGGGAATGTCGGCTTCATTAGTCAAAGTGGAGCGCTTTGTACGGCTATTCTTGATTGGAGTTTTCGAGAAAACGTTGGTTTTAGCGCCTTTGTTTCTCTTGGCTCAATGCTGGATGTGGGTTGGGGAGATTTGATTTACTACCTGGGTGATGACCCGTACACCAAAAGTATTGTCATTTACATGGAATCAATTGGGAAGGCGCGATCGTTTTTGTCAGCAGCGCGGGAAGTTGCTTTAACTAAACCGATTATTGTCATCAAAGCAGGTCGGACTGAAGCCGCAGCTAAAGCAGCAGCTTCCCATACTGGCGCACTAACAGGAAGTGACAAGGTTCTGGATGCAGCTTTCCGGCGTTGTGGGGTGTTGCGCGTCAACAGTATCTCTGATTTGTTCGATATGGCAGAGGTGCTGGCAAAACAACCCCGTCCCCAAGGGCCACGCCTAACAATTTTAACTAACGCAGGTGGGCCTGGAGTACTTGCAACTGATGCTTTGATTGCTGCGGGTGGAGAAGTTGCACCAATTTCTGAAGAAACTAGCGCATCCCTTAATCAACTATTACCAGCACATTGGAGTCACGGCAACCCAATTGATATTCTGGGTGACGCTGATCCACAGCGATATACCAAAGCGTTGGAAATTGCTGCTAAAGACCCAAATAGTGACGGCTTATTGGTGATTCTCACGCCTCAAGCGATGACAGATCCCACCCAAACAGCCGAGCAATTGAAACCTTATGCACAGATAGCTGGTAAACCCATCCTTGCTAGTTGGATGGGGGGAGCAGATATTGCAGCAGGTGAGATGATTCTCAATCGCAACCATATTCCCACATATCCTTACCCTGATACTGCTGCTCGAATATTTAGTTATATGTGGCAGTCTAGTTATAATCTGCGTGGTATCTACGAAACTCCGGTAATGCCTGCGCTTGATTCCGCTTCAGGGATACCAGACCGTAACTGTGTGGAAAAAATTATCCAATCAGCACGTCAAGCAAAGCGAACTATTCTTACAGAGTTTGAATCGAAGCAAATTTTAGCTGCTTATGGCATTCCGGTGGTTGCAACTTGCGTTTCTAAAAGCGAGGATGAAGCAGTTCAATGTGCTGAAAAAATTGGTTATCCAGTTGTTTTAAAGCTGTTTTCCGAGATAATCACTCATAAAACTGATGTTGGTGGTGTGCAGTTAAATCTAAGAGATGCTGAAGCTGTACGACAAGCCTACCGCAACATTAAATCCTCTTTACAGGATAAATTGCAACACGACCCTGATTATTCAGACGCGATGAATCGCGTCTCTACAAGAGATGGGATTCATCGCATTTCTACAGAATTATTTTTGGGTGTAACTGTGCAGCCTATGGTGAAAATGGCTGGTTATGAACTGATTATTGGCAGTAGTCTGGATGCACAGTTTGGCCCGGTGTTGCTTTTTGGTGCAGGAGGACAACTAGTAGAGATTTTTCACGATCGCGTGATCGCACTTCCACCCCTAAATACCACTTTAGCGCGGCGGATGATGGAGCAAACGCAGATTTACAAAGCGCTGAAAGGAGTCCGGGGACGCAAAAGTGTTGATTTAGCTGCCCTTGAACAATTAATGGTGGTATTTAGTCAATTAGTTGTAGAACAGCGTTGGATTAAGGAAATCGATATTAACCCATTGCTGGCTTCATCTGAACAATTAATTGCTCTCGATGCGCGGATTATCCTTCATGAACCGAGTGTTAAAGAAAACGAACTACCAAAGTTAGCAATTCGACCATATCCTACACAATATGTCAGCAAATGGACGATGAAAGATGGCACTCCGGTTATTATTCGTCCCATCCGTCCAGAAGATGAACCGTTGATGGTGCAATTTCACAAAACACTCTCAGAGGAAAGTGTTTATTTCAGGTATTTTCACTTAATTAAGCTCCAGTCGAGAGTAGCCCATGAACGCCTAACACGTATCTGCTTTATTGATTACGATCGCGAAATAGCCCTAGTTGTGGAATATCAAAATCCCGAAACGCAGACACGGGAAATATTGGCAGTTGGTCGGTTAAGTAAAATACATGGTACGAATGAAGCAGAATTTGCGATTGTGGTGTGCGATCGCTATCAGTGCCAGGGTATAGGAACCGAGTTACTACAAAGATTACTGCAAGTCAGTCGAGATGAGCAATTAAATAGAATTACTGCTGATATCTTGGTTGATAATTATGGTATGCAAAAAGTTTGTGAGAAACTGGGTTTTGATATCGAACGCACAGATGATCCTACTGTAGTCAAAGCCGAAATCGAAGTCAAAAAATCTCTCTCAACTGCTGATTCCAGCTACTGAGTTTTGGGCATAGTTCATGAAGAGGCGATGTCTGGGATGAGCTACACCTACGCAATCATTGTGATTGAGAATTATCGCCCCCTACGCTTTACCAAAATAATCGGCTGGTTCAGAAAACAAGCCCGTTGGTTCAGAAAACAAGCCCGTTGGTTCAGAACACAAGCCCGTTGGTTCAGAACACAAGCCCGTTGGTTCAGAACACAAGCCCGTTGGTTCAGAAAACAAGTCCGTTGGTTCAGAACACAAGTCCGTTGGTTCAGAACACAAGTCCGTTGGTTCAGAACACAA
Organism: Nostoc sp.; assembly: GCF_036917775.1. Classification (GTDB taxonomy): domain Bacteria; phylum Cyanobacteriota; class Cyanobacteriia; order Cyanobacteriales; family Nostocaceae; genus Nostoc. The sequence continues at coordinate 50,600 of NZ_JBALEQ010000069.1, read as the reverse complement.
GCCCGTTGGTTCAGAAAACAAGTCCGTTGGTTCAGAACACAAGTCCGTTGGTTCAGAACACAAGCCCGTTGGTTCAGAACACAAGTCTGTTGGTTCAGAACACAAGTCTGTAGCGATCGCTGATTTGTTCCAAAACTACCCACGTAAGCGTAGCCCATCATAGAAATCGTTCAGGACAAATGATTCGAGATGCGATCGCACAAGTTTTGGTAATGCTTGCTGCAAGCGATCGCACAATTGTAAAAAATAGCGAATGAAGGAGCGATCGCAGCTGCAACGCCTTGTCCATCTAATGAGTTACCTGTTAGGCTGGATACAGTGATGGCAATTCAGGAGCGCAGTATGAGTGTGCTTGTTTCTGATGAAATTTTGCAGGCAGCAAATATGTCCGATGCTGACTTAAAGCGGGAGTTGGCAATCTTGCTGTATCAACAGAAAAAACTGGGAATCAGTAAAGCACGAGAATTGGCAGAAATGCCATTAATTGAATTTCAGCGAGAGTTGGCACAACGGCAAATCCCAGTATTTGATGATTTGGCAGGATTTGAGGCAGAAATTGCCCAACTCAAAGCTTTAGGGTATCTGTGACGGTTGTTTGTAATACCTCACCCATTACCAATCTAGCGGCGATCGCTCAACTTGATTTGCTCCGTCAAGTTTATAGTGAAATTGTCATTCCTCAAGCTGTCTACGATGAACTGACGGCATTACCCAATCCAGTTCCGGGAACGTTGGAGGTACAAACGCTTTCTTGGATTCAGGTACAAAAGGTTGTGGATCAGGCGCAGGTTGTAGAATTCCGTCGAAAGGTTGACCGTGGGGAAGCAGAAGCGTTGGCGTTGGCATTGGAGGTATCGGCGGAACGGGTGTTGATTGATGATGCCGCAGGACGAGCGATCGCACTAGAGTTGGGGTTGACAATTACAGGGGTTTTAGGTGTTTTATTGACGGCAAAGAAACGACAGTTAATAAAAGACGTGCGACCATTGATGGATGGTCTGATTGCACAGGCAGGGTTTTGGGTGAGTGATGAACTCTATCAACGAGTACTGCAACAAGCAGGTGAGTAGATCTCCATCTGGCAATCACCCTACCAGCAATGGCGATCGCACTTTAACAGAGACAGTCAGTAACGAGAAGAAATGCGATCGCACTACTGGAAAAGATTTGAATAAAAGGGCGATCGTACTTTTCCAAAACAGCAAAAGTGCAATCACCTTTACCGATAGTAAATAGATTTTACTGTCGCTATAGCTACACTTACTTAGTCACCTCAATATTAAGAACAACTGTCTCAGCAGGCTCTTGCTCACCGGGTGGATAAAGCTCGAACATAATACAGCCTTTACCTTCTCTAATTCCCTTAAACTTCCAAATACTCATCCCTGGAACACCCACAGCCTGGGTAGATGGATGAAGCACTATCTGTTCAGCCAGTTCATAAACACCGGAATTGTCTGGTCTAAAACGCCAGCTATAACCATTAGAGCCATTTTCTTCTCTAAAGAACCAAGCTAGTTCTCCATTAATCTTCAGTTGATTGGCAAACTTCTCAGTGAGCAAAATACCGCCTCTATCTGTGTTAGTGAGTGCATGATCAGCAACCAATTTCACAGGCGCATTCTCAACTATATGCCAATTACCGTTGTTATCTATGTATTTATAATTAGCTGTTCCCGACTGCCAATCTTCTGACAGAATCATCCGCAGATAAACATTGGGTAGAATGACCGGGCCTATACCTGCGTGTGGCGGCCATTGAATGATCGGATAACCTGTAGCAGTAACAAGAATATGCACATTGTGAGGCATCACAGTCATATAAGTGTAGTTACCATCCAGTTTTGTCACCACATCTAGAGGTGGATGAATTGCTTGAGTGATATGACCTAAACCATTGATTGTTTCGCTGGGTGTGTGTACGGTCAAATTTACTTTGAACAAAGGCGCACCAAGTTTGTCACCACCAATTTCGTAACAAGCAATAAACAAACCAGTTAATTTATTCTTCTTTATTGAAGTGCTTACCATAATGCTTTTACCTTTTATTTGATGGGAGTGATACGTTTTTCAAAAATCATCAATCGCTTATGTTCAAAAGATGAGAATGGAGAGGCGATGTCTACGACGGGCTACGCCTACGCAATTTTTGGACAGACAACCGTAACGAGAAGAAATGTGTAGGATGAGCATCGTCGTAGACATCACTCTAGTTATGGTAATGCTTGTTGCAAGCGATTAGGTGGGCTAGTTTATACACACCAAAATCGTTCAGTCTCCAATGCTAACTATGGAATTTACATCTAATGCACGCTTTCTAAAAACCGAGGAATTTGCAACTGGTGTGAATTTAGTTGTTCCTGAAACTGCATAAGATTATCTGGTTGATAGTGACAATTGGGATCTTGCCAACGCTGCTTGACACTTTCATGTAAATCAGAAAATTTACCAGTCACTTTACGAATATTCGGACTTCCAACATTAAATGGGAATTTTGGTGTGTTATCGAAAGGTATATCATATCTGGGTTTAATATCATCTTTAACACGACTTCTATCCAGAGCTAATCCCAGCTTTTCGACCTGTTCCATCATCCACAGTAAAGCACCATCTGATAATCCCTGCTCCTCATTAGAACCACCACCAACACATCCATGACATCCCGGAAACCAATGCTGAGTCACTTGTTCTGGTTTACTAGATTCCATTAGAGTTACATCAAAAACTTTGCGGATTTCATCAATCGCAACTGCATGGATAGCCTTTTCAATTGACGGATTAACTTTGTCATCAAAAAAGCGATATCTTTCATTAAACTTTTTATCTAACTGAATCCCAGGAATCAAATCGGGAAGGCCAAGAGAAGCTACTGTATCCCAACAACATAAGGCTTTGATCGGTGGGACTTCTGCCGTTCCAGTATTGTCAATACGGAATTTGACCGCATTTTTGCCGTTAGGTGCATTGTCAGGATTTTGCTTTTCTCGATAAAGTTCGTAGGCCTCTGGTATTTTTCGGATGAATTGCCGAGGTAATAAACTAGAGTTATAAATTAATCCTGCTAAACAGCGTACAGTATAAGCACCACGACTGAAACCAAATAAATAAATTTCATCATTTGGCTCATAATTCATGCAGAGAAAACGATAAGCATCCTGAATTTTATGGTCAATTCCTAACCCTAACGCACCTCCACCAAGTTTCGTCAGCACATCGATGAGAGACTGCTTAGTATTTATTTGTTTCGTTCCCAAACCTTCACCATAATAGATGATCTGATCGATATCATTATCATCAACTGGTTTAATAGCTTGAGCTATTTTGACAACATTGGTCGGACATTTTTGTTCTAAATCCTGCCAAGTTCCATCACAACAAACAATGAGACGACGTTTCATCTCTACAAACCTCTCTGTGAGCTAAATTATTAAAGCAGAAAAATTTTCAATTTTTTCCTTCTGCTCATTGAGTTATCTTTGTACATTATTAATCAGAAATTGCAATTATTATGTGATTGCAATCTCATGAGAATAAAGAACAATTCCAAGTAATTTGTCTATTTTTGTATTCCCTTAAAAACCAAGTTAAGTGGAAATTTGGAGAACTGAATAAACTATCGTCAATCAGCTTAGTAATCTCAACCGAAGTTAACGAACTTAAGAACAAACTTCAAAACTTCTGATCCTAAATAGCCCATCGCTCAAGTCTTGCGAACCCCTACTGTAACAACACTCTCACTTGAGATACTTCTCCACTCGCCGTTCTTGCAATATTTCCTCAACTTGAGCATCTGTGGGTGAAGATTGATCTGTTTTCAGCAAACCCCGCATTCGCTGAATTAAGGCTTTGCGATTGGGTTGAGAACTAAGTGTATTTTGTAGAGAGTCAATAATTGCGCTAACGAGAGCCAGGCGATCGCTCCTCAATTTCACCATCACATGTGCTTTCAGAAGATCTCATTTCTCGTCCCCTCTAGGTGGCATGGTTCTCGATTTATCAGCATTGGATGATCGACTTGTGGCTACCCACTATGTTCGCATAAGCCACAATAGACGAGAAAAATTGCGTAAATTATGTTCGCCCTTAAAAGGCAGTTGAGATAGCAATTCTGTTGATAAATTGATGCGATTCAGGCGCAAGGCTTCCTCAAAAATATATCGAAGCGCAATCTTTCTCCAGCCGAAATTATGAAAGAATTCAACTCCTTCCTCAGGAGCAAATTCTAATTTGACCTGACTGTTGAGATGGTTCACACCCAGGAATTTTTCAGTCAACAGCAATCCGTTTGGCGAACTCAGATCGGTTAACCACCATAAAAACCGTTTCTGCTCACGTAGATCAATAGCTATAGCTGTTACCTGTATGGGCTTGAGATAGATAAGCAATCCTTCTGAAACCACCATTACACTGCGGGCTGACTGATTGACTTGCTGAAAAACCGTTCGCCTAGTTCGAGCATCGGTTATATCGAGCGACATGAATTCAAGTATGCAATTCGGATGAATATTCGAGAGAGTGTCATATTTATAACTTAGAATTCCCGGTAGGTCGCAATCAATCCAGCGCAACCATGATGGTAAAGGTAGTCGGTAGGGCCTGGTATCAAGACCAGCCCCTAAGTTGAGAACAGTATCAATCTCTCCCTCAGAAACAGCCTTTAAGATCAGCTCATCAAACACATAAGTTCGTACAGCGATCGCCTTTGCAAGGGAGTCAATATCGGTAATTGAGGCTGCAAGATGCTCACCGCGTACTCCAACTAAAGAGCGAGCCAAGCGATCTTGGAAGAGAGCATCGGGGCGATCGCTCTCAATGGCCCGTCCCAAAGCTGTCAAGATTGCCGTATCGGAGACGTGTTCAATGGATAAAGGAGTAATACTCATAATAAATGAACTTCACGTCATCAGGGGGAACCATAATTTTTGCAGGAAATTTTTAGCTAGAGCTAAGTAAGGGAACAATTAATTGCTCCCTTACTTACGTTTTATTGGCAACCCAAAATACCTCAGTATTTTAGCAAAGTGCTATTAGATTTAAATCAGACTACCCAATAATGGAGCAGCGACTGAACCTATAGTTTTAACTAGCCCTCCCCAATCAAAACTGGGATCAACACCATTCCCACTTGACATTGGAGTACCAACGATAGTCCGTTCAACAGGTGCAGCTTGGATGGGAAGTTTAGATGATTTCATGATTTTTTCTCCTGATTTTGTGATTTCGTTGTTTTTTGTTTTTTAACTGAACAGTTACCACTGATTGCGCGGTACATGTCCAGCCTGAATCGGGAATTTCATGGTTTTTCTCCTTGTTTAGGATGTTATCTTGTTAGTTAAGTCAATTGATGTTTGGTTTTTACAGGACTGAAGCGATCAATTTATTTTATGTCTAACTTTAAGCCCATATTCTACCTATAATCTTGGTCGGAAAACTTTCACTAAGAGTTGAAGTTTCTTGGATAAACTGGATTTGTTCATAGGTTAAAGGTGTTTGATTTTTCTTAGCTATTCTGTCCAAAGTCTTGACAAAATCAAACCTATTGCTTACATTTTCTAATTCTTGCAGATCAACATCCAACTTCTCGCTCGGGTTTCCAATTAGGGATCGCACACTAGCTGTTTTTTTTTCCTCGTCCAGGGGATACCTTACCTGTGAGATAAATTGTTGAACACCATCTTTTTCAGGAGAAGGTTCAGATTTTAAAATCTCTGTTTCCAATGAGGACAAAATTTCTTGTGTTTTTGAATATTTGTCTGTTGGAAAAGTGCCTTCTTTTTTAGATATTTGTTGGCGCGTTTTACTAACTTCAAAAACTTTTTTTGCTATCAAATTTTCTCTTTCAGGTGCTATTTCATAAGGTACAGATTCTGAAGTTTTGGTGGACAAGGGCTTAGAAGGGGTTTCTGACCCAGCCGTGGCTTGGGATATTGACTGGTATATATTGGCCATAATTATTGCTCTCTTGTTTTAAAAATCATCTAGCACAAACGATTAGTTAAATAATTTATGCTAAAGTCTGTTAGTGGAATTTATCGATGTTCAACGCTAGAAAAATCCACAGACGGCTAGGCACATAGCGATTGAATTTCCTGAGAGTATATGACACCCACAGTAGTCTGGCGACATTAGAAATCTCATTGGAGCGTTATAGTTTGCCCCATGTAGTAAATTCAATTCTAGTTCCAATTGACTTTCTCTAGAGGCATGAATCAAATCTACGACTGTATTCGGTTTGAATAAATCTGTTCTTTTGACTGGTGGAGCTTGGATGGGAAGTTTCATAATTATTTTTCCTCTTGGTTTTTATTGGTCTGTAACTAAAACAGACCAATTTTTACTTGTGTGATATTTAGCCAAACATCTTAAGGATGTCGAACATACCGCTAGATTCAACATTATTGTAGTTACTCGCATCCATCCCATGCTGACTGGAAATTGCAGCAGATGTAGAGGGACGCTGGATCGGTGCAACTTGCTTCGGTAATTTAGATTGTTTTGACAGTTTCATGATGATTTCTTCTAATTTAATCACTTGATTTACAACAATTCTCGAGCAGTCGCAAAGCTGACATCTAGCTCTTTTAGTTGGCAATATCCCACAGTCTGGGTTCACCCAAGGTAACTGGCATAATATCGCTGACATCAATGGTGTATCGAAGAACTCTTTTCGCACGCCGCTCGTTTTCTGGATCGAAAAACTTGATCCTAATATCCCAACAATCTGAATCTTTCCGACAGAAGGGGCTTCGTTCCACTTCAAAAGTGTCTAGCTGCATAGTTACTGCTTTAGGATCGCCAGAGACTGCCCATGAACGACTTTGGTTCATCAATACCTTAACTAAAGCATCTGCATATTGGAAGATGTTAGTCGAGGCAAAATTTTGTGCCCTTTCTGCGGAAGTTTGTCCAAGATTGCGAAGATCGTAGTATATTCGCATCAAAAAGTTCTTCAGAGAATATTCGATTTCTTCTTGTTGTTGGGGTGTCAAATTCGGTGCAGGATTTTGATGTTTGATCGCCTCCATCACTGCATGGATCAAAGCGTTAACTTTCCAACCGTACATCCCACGAGTATTTAACGGTTCAATAATAGGAATAACTTGACCAGAAAAAAGAGTAACAGTTCTACCTGTTAAAATTGCCGGTATGGAAACCCTTTCAATATACTCGTCGTCTTCCTTAGCCAGAACTTGTCCCCCTAACAACCCTTGAAAATATTTATAAATAGTTTCAGCGAAAGGAGCTTGTGGCTCAATGGCATAAATAGGTGTCAGTTCCAGATTTAGCGTCCAAATCAGTGATGCTGCCTCTGAAATATTATTTTCTAGATAGTGTGCCATCTGTCTAGCATCGTAGGGATGAGCAGGAACTGAAATAACTCCTGCAGGAAGGCTTGACTCCTGTACTTCCTGACCGTTATCTGACCGGATCATGGGCATAAGCTGCTTAAAGCTATCCCGACGTGCTTCTGTTCCGAAGTCGTAACCAAGAGTCCCAATCGCATAAACTAAAGACTTTGGTGCGTTACTAGGAGCAACAAACGATGTTACTGCACCACCGTTGCACTGACAGTTCCCCGAAGGCACAACGTTACTGTTAGAAGTAGAGAAAGTGGCTATATTATTAGACGTGACACTCATTGGATTTCCTGAATGTTGAATGGTTGTGGAAGTAGATTCTGAGCTTGTTGCTTCCGCAGCTTGGATGCCAATTTCTGACGGTTGGAGGGCGACTTCTTCTAAACTGAGATCAATAGCCTCACTCGGTTCAAGTTGTTGTATCTCGTTTATGTGGTCAGTTGCTTTTGGTTCAAGGTCGTCAGCTTGACTCAGCTGGATGCTGACTGGTTCTGATTTCTCCTCAGACACTTCTGCTAATCCTCCTTTTGTAATCAGGGTAGAAACCCCAGGTATATCAAGACTTCCTGCTAAAAAGCGACGGCAATCTTCGCCGATTTCTGAGTTGCAAGGCAAGGCACTTTTGAGAATGGCATCCCGGATAGCATGAGGATTGGGTTTTTCCCCCCGCTTTAGCTGGATACTGAGGAGCAAGGCAACAATACCCGATACGATAGGAGTTGCAAAGCTAGTGCCATTTCTTTTAGCAGTTCCGCCACCCGGTTCAGCACCGAGTATGTTTTCACCAGGAGCAAGAATTCCTTGACTTTGATAGGTTTTGCCCCAATTACTAAAATCGAAGGGTAATCCTTGTGCATTCATAGCACCCACCGCTAAGACTGAAGGCAGTGCTGCCGGCACATGCAGACATTCACAGGCATCATTTCCTGCTGCTGCAACGATCAGGACACCTTCCTCATTGCAAAACCTAACTGCGTTAACCAACATTGGGTCTGCTTCACCCGATTGGCTCAGTTGACCGCCACTGATGTTAATAACATGAGATCCTGCTTCAACCGCTTGGTTGATGGCCCGGGCTAAGTCTAGCTGTGAAAGCTTTCCCCGGCGGCGATCGTCTGAGAATACAGGAACGATAAGTCCGCGACAACCGGGTGCAACGCCATGAACAGGACTGCTATGTTGACCAAAAATCACACTGGTGATGTGTGTGCCATGACCAGACATTAAGCCACTACCAGCCACATCTGCAACTAAAGTCGGTAATCGAGCAAGGTTAGCACCGTCAAAGCAAGGATGGGATTGATCTACAGGGCCATCAAGAACAGCAACACAGATGCCAGGATCACCAAAGGTTTCAGCCCAGAGTGATTGGAGTCCAGGTATTAGTGCAATGTCATTCAAGCCAGTAGTCAAAGTTGCCATGTTGGAACCTTAAACATACTCATAGAAAAACATTTGAAATTCAGATTACAGTTATAAATTTATATACATAATCTCTTGTTTAACAACCGAAGTTCAGGAAGTTAAGGTTCTTCGGCATTTACAGCAATGGACAGCAATAAAATCAACAAGTATGGTGTTGAAGGCACGTTTACCACCAACTATTCTAACGGCTTTGGCGACTGCTATACGCTCGCACTTCTACCCTTCAATCTCATCAGGAAACACAAAAACGCGACACTTTTGATACCAGAGTGATCGCCCCTCCGGTGCTTTTCTTTCTTCCCAAACCACCCAACTTTTGCGTTCACCTTGAGGGACACCCAACACCACAAAAAAGTCCAGCCCCTAAAGTCTTGGTTTCTCACCTGCGCCAGACTGTAATAGACAAACATATTGCCCCCGACATAATCCATCTTCTCGGTGTGACAATCAAGGGATTAAGCCATCTATCAGCAAGTCCATCTGGACTTTGTGCCGTGCGCTTTCCATTAGGACACCATCATCATAGGGGAGTTCTGCTTGGGTAGGTGGAAGTTCAATCAGGAGTGGATGTAGGGTAGTTTCTGACATGGCTGTTGAGCAGTAGCGTAGCCCGTAGCAAATATATCTATGTACTTGAAAGAATTCTCAAACTACCGAGGTTAAGTAGTGGATTGTCCCTCTACCCGATCCGGTGAAGCGATTTTACCGAAGTTAACGTTAAATTCGGAAAATACAACGGCAAATAAAGGCGATCGCGTCCATAAATTTGACACTACTTCACTATTGTTTCAACCAGCCTCAGCCTTGTAACTGCACCAAGACTAAGCAGATGGCGATCGCGGACTTAACGCTCAACCGTAAAATTACTTAACGTTGATACTACAATAAATCAAGTAACATAAAATTAGCTGAATCAGTTCACTTCATTCAGCTAATTTTATGTTTGAAATTTGTGTTCCTTAGGATAATTTCTGAAAAAATCCTTTTAAGAGGTGTAGTTATAACTAACAAGACTTGATTGAGTTTTAAATAACTTTATAGTTTTGGCAGCTGAAGTTATTTAATGCTGTCTTGTATGAGTAATTTTCTGTGTGTTGGCGCATTTGAACGATGCGTCATAGATAGCCATGCTTATCCATCAAAAATACATTTATAATCTGCAAAATTCCCAATGAAATCCCAGCCAAACAGCCGCAGACGTGGTGTAATCCTAACACCTCAAGGATTGCAGAAACTCCAAGATGCAAAATCTGAATCGGAAAATTATGAAAATTTCGGTAAACGTTATACCCGTGAAGCCTTGGGCTTTCGTATGGCATTAGATCCAGATACGGTAGCAAAGGTATTTGCCTGTGAAATAGGGGTAGATCGACAAACCTTGAAGTACTGTTTCCAAGCATTCAAACTACAACTAGAAACTAATGATTATCAGTTGGCCAATCCCGATATCAACCCACAGCAAGGCGACACAAAAATTCCCAATCGAATTGATTGGGGAGAAGCACCAGACGTATCCCTTTTTTACGGACGCACAGAAGAACTGGCAACTCTCAAGAACTGGATTTTAGCTACATCTGGTGAAAATCAGGCAATACCCTGCCGTCTAATTACCCTATTGAGTATGGGTGGTATGGGTAAAACCTGGCTATCCGTGAAGCTTGCACAACAACTTCAGGATCGGTTTGAGTTCGTGATTTGGCGATCGCTCCTCCCTGCTTCTCCAGTTAACGATCTCCTGGCAGATTTGATTGCTGTTCTATCCGATGGCAAAGAAACTGATCTGCCAGAATCATTAAATCACAGAATCTCACGGCTGATTCATTATTTGCAACGTCATCGTTGCTTACTGGTTTTAGATGGTGCTGAAAGAATTCTCCAAGAATGTGCGGCTCTAGAGATCAATTGTCGAGACTGCATCTGGCTCCACCACACAACCAACGGGGAATACTGCGAGTTGTTTCGGAGAGTGGGAGAAACCACTCATCAAAGTTGCTTAATTTTGACCAGTCGCGTCATTTGTCATGAGATCGCCCGGCTTGAAGGAGAGACAAGACCTGTGCGAGTATTCTGTCCTCAAGGATTACAGGTTACAGACATAGAAAAACTTTTCAGAACAAAAGGAACCTTTAGAGGAACACCAGACGACTGGAATCGATTAATCGAGTTGTATGCAGGGAATCCTCATGTTCTAAACCGCATTGCCACAACAATTCAACAATTATTTGATGGCAGTATCACAGAATTTTTAGACCAAAAAGTGACAGTTTTCGGTAAAGTTCTCAACGGTTTAGACCCAGAATTTGAGTACCTATCAGATTCTGCTAAAGCAACAATTCAATGTATGGTAATCAATCGTAAACCCATTTCTTTTTCACAGCTACGAACAAATATGTCATCATCAGTTTCATCCCAAGAACTCTTAGAAACGTTGGAACTATTGCAAGCGCGATCTTGGATTGATGCCAAAGCAGGTCAGTTCTCTCTCCAACCCATAATTGTTGAATATGTCAAATCTTTTTCCTTGATAAGAAGATCGCCAAATATCAGCCGATCGCATTTTAGGATTCAGAACATCAACGTTAAGTAGCAAGCGAGAACTGCTAGGAAAACTTGCGTAGAATATGTAACGAATACTCCCTTGTTTAGCTTCTTGGAGCAAAAGGGACTGGAGATTGGGTTTTCACCCCAAAAAATTATGGAATTTGCTCTTATCCTTGCCAAATTTTGTTACAGTTTCCCAATTTCCAGCCCCTTTAAATAAGAAACCTCTGAAGTCTTCACAAGTTTCTCAACTTCTTATCCTAATGTCAAAAGTATATCCAGCTTAGTCATTGCTAGCCCTTAGAGACACAGGTGCTTTGAAGATGAACAAGAGAAGCTTTGCAACCATAGACGGCAATGAGGCTGTTACCCAAGTTGTCTATCGACTTAATGAAGTCATTGCGATTTATCCCATTACTCCTTCTTCACCAATGGCTGAGTGGGCGGATGCTTGGGCTAGTGAAAGCAAACCCAATATTTGGGGTACTGTTCCCTCGGTGGTACAGATGCAGAGTGAAGGAGGTGTGGCTGGTGCTGTACATGGGGCTTTACAAACTGGTTCACTGACAACCACATTTACAGCATCGCAGGGATTATTGTTGATGATCCCCAATATGTACAAAATTGCTGGGAATTAACACCTACAGTATTTCATATTGCCGCGCGATCGCTAGCCGCCCAAGCTCTCTCCATTTTCGGCGACCACAGTGATGTCATGGCAGCGCGTGGCAATGGTTTTGCTATATTGTGTGCCCATCAGTGCAAGAGGCACAAGACTTTGCTTTAATCACAATACGAGCAACCTATCTGTTGTAGCAGGTGGCGTGGCAGAAAGTAAGAGGCGGAAGATTAGGATTTCTTCTGCCTCGGCGTTTAAACCCTATTTTGTCTATATGTTGAGGTTAAGCTAAAAATCTGTGGAAGTTGTGAGGATATAAACTTATAGCATTGATAACGCGGCGAAAATTTGGCATTATTCCCGAAATCATAAATCTTTTCTCTGGATCTCTGCGCCTGGAGCCTGGTTAAATCATATCCTTATCCAGCAAAGCCCAAAATTTACTTACTCTCCTCACAAGTTTCTCAAATTGTTTGCCTATCATCAAAACTGTGAGACTCATAATATCCTGAAAAGAGGAGAGGCTCAAACGATGAATTCAATATCTGGTCTTAAAAGTAACAACACAACAAAAATATCTTCTATAACTCACGGTGATAAGCGCTTTAAAATGCTGGAAGCAACGATCAAACGCCACCAGTATGAACAGGATGCACTCATTGAAATATTGCATAAAGCACAGGAACTTTTTGGCTATTTAGAGAACGATATATTAATTTACATTGCTCATAGTCTGAAACTGCCACCTAGTCGAGTTTATGGTGTTGCCACCTTCTACCATTTGTTTTCACTTGCACCTAGTGGCGTGCATACCTGTGTGGTGTGTACGGGTACAGCTTGTTACGTCAAAGGCGCTCCAGCTATCCTGGCAAATGTAGAAAATTCTACTCACATTCACGCTGGTGAAACCTCCGCAGATGGTCAAATTTCACTGTTAACAGCAAGATGTCTGGGTGCTTGTGGAATTGCGCCTGCTGTAGTTTTTGATGGCACTGTTTTAGGCAATCAAACTGCTGAATCAGTCCTTAAGCGCATCAAAGGATGGTTGCAAGATGGATCTCCCTGAATTAATTGAAATTTCCCAAAAAGAACGTGCTTTAGAGAAACCTGTGCAAATTCGTTGTTGTGTTGCAGCTGGTTGTCTATCTGCCAATTCACAAGCCGTCAAACAGCGCTTGGAAGAAGCTGTTACAGCAGAAAATTTGGCAGAAACAGTAGAAGTTCGTGGCGTTGGTTGTATGCGTTTGTGCTGTAAAGGGCCATTAGTACAGGTTAAGAAAAACACCGAACCAGAAAGTCTAGGTACGCTTTATGAGAAAGTTACATCTAGTGATGCCTCCTCAATTATCACTGCTCTCAATGGAAGAGAAACAACAGTTCAACAAGGTGATTTAACTCATCCATTTTTTACTGCTCAGATGCCGATTGTTTTAGAAAATAGTGGCAAAATCGACCCAGAACGTATTCAATCTTATATTGCCACCAAAGGTTATCAAGCGCTTTACCATGTCTTATGGGAGATGACACCCAACGAAGTAGTAGATGCGATTACCCGCAGTGGTTTAAGGGGACGTGGTGGTGCTGGTTATCCTACAGGTTTGAAATGGGCAACAGTTGCGAAAGCAAAAAGTAGAGAACAAAGCGATCGCAAATTCGTAATTTGTAACGCCGATGAGGGAGATCCGGGGGCATTTATGGATCGCAGCGTCTTAGAAAGCGATCCTCATCGCGTTTTGGAAGGAATGGCGATCGCAGCATATTCTGTAGGCGCAAATCAAGGCTACATCTACATTCGAGCAGAATATCCCATCGCTATCAATCGTCTGCAAACTGCCATTCGTCAAGCCCAACGCCTTGGCATCTTGGGCACTCAAATTTTCAACTCTCGATTTGATTTTAAGATTGATATTCGTATCGGTGCTGGGGCTTATGTTTGTGGTGAAGAAACTGCTTTAATGGCTTCTATTGAAGGTAAACGCGGCACTCCTCATCCCCGTCCACCCTACCCTGCTGAGTCTGGTTTATGGGATCATCCGACTTTAATTAATAACGTTGAAACCTACGCCAATATTGCACCCATTATTCGCAAAGGTGCTGACTGGTTCGCCAGCATTGGCACCGAAAAGAGTAAAGGCACCAAGGTTTTTGCATTGGCAGGCAAAATCTGTAACACAGGTTTGATAGAAGTACCGATGGGAACTTCATTAAAGCAGATTGTGGAAACAATGGGCGGTGGCGTACCAGATGGCGGTGTGGTAAAAGCAGTACAAACTGGCGGCCCTTCCGGGGGATGTATCCCAGCAACAGCTTTTGATAGTCCGGTGGATTATGAATCACTGACTCAATTGGGTTCGATGATGGGTTCCGGCGGCATGATTGTCATGGATGAAACTACCAATATGGTGGATGTCGCCCGCTTTTTCATGGAATTTTGTATGGATGAATCGTGTGGTAAGTGCATTCCCTGTCGGGTGGGAACAGTGCAGTTGTATCGATTGTTAACAAAGATGAGTGAAGGTAAAGCATCTCTTGCTGACTTGGAATTGTTGGAAGAACTATGCGACATGGTGAAGCATACTAGTTTATGTGGTCTTGGTCAGTCTGCACCCAATCCGGTATTTAGTACCTTACGTTATTTCCGTGATGAATATTTGGCTTTGATCGACAAACCCATTAGTTAAACAAGTCCACCTCCGTGGAAAGCGTGAAAAATCAACGAAGGCAGAAGGCAGAAGGTAAACCTCTACCATAGAGGGAAGAGGTATGAAACGGACGAATATGTTCTCGTGCTACGCATCTCGCAAAGAATATTTTTAATTTTTCGCCCACAATGGGCGAGGTTCAATACTTTTCGGTTAAGGGGGAAAGGGGAAAGTGAAAGGGTTTAAATTTATTTACCTTTACCCCAAACCTAGTAGGCTTTCCCCAAACCAAAAGTAGAGATTGTTGGGTTTATCCGAAAAGTATTGGGGCGAGGTTTGTACCTTTTCTTCCTTCTGCCCTCTGCCCTCTGCCTCCTGCCTTTCTTCTATCAAGGGTTTTTAACCTACAGAGGTAGGTTTTGTCTGTGTAGCTGCGATTTCTAATCGCCAGGGCTAGTAATAAATTAGACTTTTCAAACAACCTCTAACCTGGTGCGGGAATCATCCATGATTTGGTGATAATAACCGAATTTACAAGCTTGTTATTTATAAATACTATGGAAATCAAAGCAAGGATTTAAATCCAAAGTTGGTTGAGCCAAAAACTACTACTGATACAAAGGATAAAATAATATGTTATTTCGTTACAACTCTGCACAAGATTTCAACACTTTAGAAAGTTACATCAACGGCCTATTGGGAGACACTAAAGTCCCATCTACACAGTTTGAAAAAGGCTCTGTCAAAGTTCCGGCTGCTGAACTGCAAGAAACTGATGATGCAATTTATCTAAAGCTAGAACTGCCAGGGCTGGAAGCTAAAGATTTAGATATTCAAGTTACAGAAGACACTGTTCACATTAGTGGTGAACGCAAGTCTGAAACCACAACCCAAAACAATGGCACTACCAAGAGCGAATTCTACTATGGTAAATTCCAACGTGTAATTCCTCTATCTGCTCGGGTTCAAAATACTAATGTCACCGCAGATTATAAAAACGGTATTTTGAATTTGACACTGCCCAAGTCCGAGCGAGAAAAGAACAAAGTTGTTAAGGTTAATCTAGAGCAAAGTGCTGTTTAATTGATGTTGAGAAAACTACTCTATCCCCAATAATTGATTGAGATAGCTAAAAGCCCAGTTAAAATATGACTGGGCTTTTTTATAGAGAAAAAGTCTGGATTTGATTTTTGTTCACACAGCGTGGCGTAGCCATATTTACTTGCGTGGGAAAGCAATAGGAAAGAAGGCTTTTTGAGTTGTACAGAGTTTTTGCACGCAATCAAATATGAGTCCTATATGTTGATAAAATACCCAGTTGACTATCTGTCAGGACTTACGCAAAATAATGAAAAAACGAACCGCAGAGGGCGCAGAGGACACGAAGAAATAAGAGTTTCAGAGAGTTCTTGCGTAAGTCTTATCTGTTATATCTGCCGTCTCTGTCATATCTGTCGTTTCTACGACTGCCAACTGAAAACTCAGCTCGACAACCATTTTTAACCCAAATACGATTTCTTCTATAGCCCCAATTTCCTCTACAACTGGCGTTAGACAATTGCCTGATAAGCCTCACTCTACCTCTTGTATTTATCGCACAAGTATTCCTATGATTATTCTGGCTTGAACAAGTTATTATTTCCTGAGCTGAAGCTGGAGTAGCAATACTCAAAACTGTACCTGTGGTAAGACTGGCAACCAGAAAGGTGATAGCAATTATGGGAAGTCGCATAATCATATAAAACGTTAGATTTCTTTCAGATTTTAGAGAGAAAAACTATATTTTATTGTAGCGAACTCCATTAAGAGCCAAGGAATCAAATCAGATTAAATGTAAAGAATATTTACACAATTAATCTCATTAAATACAATAGGCTCAAGACCAGCACGACTCAGAGCAAGCGCAGTTGCAGCATCGCTAATTCCACCACAGATAATAATTACTTTTTTCATAAGTTACCTGTTTATCAACAGAATTTCCCTGATACTTTTTTGTTTTGTTTTTTGAGAAAACTCCTCAGTTAACAGTAAACCTATAGCCATGACAAATTCAGATGCACTACCAGCAAGTGTACCTACTACATCTGAGGGCAAAGCATTACCAAAAAAGGAAAGCAATGTTCCTAAAAATAACCAAGGCAATTTCAGTCTAAACCAAATACCAATGCCAATTAGTAGGACAAATATATTAACTACAATCGTGATAATTGGCGGGCCACTCAAGTTGGCAACATGATAGCGTAGAATTCCCGCAAACTCTATTGGAACTAGTTCCAGCCCTATATAATGGGTGGCAATATCTATCGCTGCAAGTCCCAATGCAACGATCGCAGATAAAACCCGCATTACTCCATTGGCCCAACTAGCCCCGGCGCGGTGAGCGAGTTCAACACCAATCACAATGAATAGCGGTACAACTAAATAATGTAATAGAAAGCGCAGCATACTGAGAGTTTTCAAAAGCTCTCCTGCACCAATAAAACTTCCTATTGAAAGAATGAGATTGTCATAGCTAATGCTCAATAGCACTATAGGTAACACTATCATTGCGAAGCTGGTTGATTGCTGCCACAGACGAATTGCCCAGCCTATTAACACCCATTCGATCAATGCAAGAATTAAATGGGTTAGGGGATAAATTATTGACATAAGTAATGTATTTATATAGCTTCATATATTCAAAGCACAAATATTGAGTTCTGAAGCTGATAAAGATAATTTGTACCTGGAATAAAAGCTAGAGCCACTGATTCACAAGATTTGTGGCTGTAATTACGCTTGAAACTGGTTATTTTGTTTAACCTGTAATTTTATAATGCCAGTTAAAGAAAAGATTGCCTCCATCGCTGTATTTCAAAGCTACGATATCAACTAAAAAATGTATTTAATAGTACCCTTGAGGGTACTATTAAGTTGAGTTGTTATTTCATGGCAGCTTCGATCTTTTATCTTTTCTCTACGAGAAGCTTCCTTACAAGACGCTATATCTGCGCTTGAATGCAGTCATCAGTGCGATCGCCTTTGTCTGAAGCAGTAGGCTCAGTTGGAATACTGCCTTCTCCCTTCTTTACAGAGCTTTGGGTTTGACAAACTTTAGGGTCATGCGATCGCTCTCTCCAATAGTAACGAAGCGTTCCCTATCCTTTTGACCTTGGCTCAAGGTTGGAGGTAGTGTCCAGACTCCGCCCGGATAATCCTTAGTATCTTTTGGGTTGGCGTTAATTTCTGATTTGCCCACGAATTTGAAGCCTGCTTTCTCCACCGCAGTAATTACCTCATCTTCAGACATATAGCCAGTTTTTATACTCTCTTGTAAAGAAATGCCCGGTTTAGCACGGTGTTCTTCCACTCCCAGAATGCCCCCTGGCTTGAGTGCTTTGTAAGCCGCCGCGTAAACCTGCTCGGCATAGCCAGCACTGACCCAGTTATGAATATTACGGAAGGTAACAACCAAGTCTACAGAGTTGTCTGGGGCTAAGGTAAGTTCGTTTGGAGGATTGATTGGAAGCACTTTGACCTTACCAAAAACCTCTGGATTAGCTGCTAGCTTCTGTTGAAAAGCTAAGGTGGGTTTACTGCTACTAGCAGAGTTAGTAACTATGAGTTGTCCCTTTGGTGCTAGAAATGGGGCTAATATCTCGGTATACCACCCACTCCCTGGCCATAATTCAACCACAGTCATGTTGGGACGTAAATCAAAGAATTTTAGAGTTTCGGCGGGGTGACGGTACTTGTCGCGATCGCGATTTGCAAGGGAGCGATGACTGCTAGTAAGTATGGTTTGGAGTGTTGTTGTACCATCGAAAGTTGGAGATTTTCCGCTCTCGTTAGCTAGAACATTGGGGGGCATTACAGATGCCAATATAAATAAAGCTAGAGTCAGGGTTTTTAGCAAGCTTTGGCGGTATATAGGATTTTGTCTCATAAATGTTTTTTCTCCTTTCCGTCAGCATAAAGGCAAATCAATACTTTTCGGTTAAACCCAATAATCTCTCTTTTGGTCTGGGGAAAGGTTAAAGGGTAATGGGGAAAGGGAAATTCAAACCCTTTCCCCTTAACCGAAAAGTATTGAAGGGCAAATAGCCCCTTCTAATCGTGTTATGCCTGATTTTCTAGGTTGTTTATCGAAACAGAATTTAGGACGGGCTAAACCTTAGCTATCGGCTAACAGGAGCCAGAATTAATTTTGAATTATGACCGAAGACGCGAAGCGCCCACTAGAGGCGATCGCACAAACAGATAACTCATAAAAGTTAGCTTTTTTCTGGTGGATCTACTTATAATAATTCCAGCATTTACCAATCACCCCCATCACTTATGGCAATACTTCAACTAATTGAACCTGAAGTTAAAGATTTGGGTGGGTTTATTGCCCGCCGCAGTTTGCCATATCTTCATTGTCAAATGATTGGGCCGTTTATCTTCTTTGATCATGTTGGCCCGTCTGTTTTGCCACCCAACAAAGGTATCGATGTCCGACCACATCCCCATATCAATCTTGCCACCGTAACTTACCTATTTGATGGTGCTTTGATGCACCGCGATAGTTTAGGCACTGTGCAAGAAATTCAACAGGGTGCTGTAAACTGGATGACGGCGGGAAAAGGGATTGTACATTCGGAGCGATCGCCAGACAGCGATCGTCAAAAAGAAACTACCATTCATGGCATTCAAACCTGGGTCGCCTTGCCTGTAGAATATGAAGAAATCGATCCAAGCTTCACTCACTATCCTGCCCAAACCCTTCCTACCTGGGAAGAAAATGGTGCTATCATCAAACTCATTGCAGGAGTTGCACTTGGGTACACCTCACCAGTCAAAGTTTTCTCACCTATTCTCTATTTAGATGTGATACTGTCTGCCAATGCTCACTTTACTGTCCCCACTGGTTATTCAGAGAGGGCAGTATACAGCGTCACAGAAGGTTTAAGCATTAATGGGCAACCACTAGAGCCATATCGCCTTGCCATCCTAGAACCAGCAGATGAAATCAGGGTTTCTGCTGCTGCCCCTGCTCGGTGTATTGTTATTGGTGGTGAACCATTGGGTACACGCTACAAATGGTGGAATTTTGTTTCTAGCCGACCAGAGCGGATAGAGCAAGCAAAAGCCGATTGGCGAGATTGCCGCTTTGCTAACGTTTCAGATGAAACAGAGTTTATTCCACTGCCAGAAGTGGTTACAGAGGCTAATCCCTTTTAATATCAGTATGGTGTTGGGGTAGGCGATCGCAAACTAATTAAAAAAGTTGAATATATTAATTTGATGATAACTAGCTTCTCTTGGACTAAACAGTGGTACCCAATAACTCCCGTCAGCTATCTGGAACCCTCTTATCCGACCCCTATCACTTTGCTTGGAAAAAAACTGGTAATCTGGAGAGACAAACATCAAAATTGGGTAGCAATGGATGATAGTTGCCCCCACAAATTGGCGCAGTTATCTTTAGGAAGTATCAATGAAAATGGGAACCTAATGTGTCGTCATCATGGTTGGTGTTTTGATGAGGCAGGAAAATGTACAAATATTCCGATGTTGAGTGATGAAAAGGCTTTAAAATCTGCTTGTAATAGTGAGCGATCGCAAGTAACAACATACCCTACTCAAGTGCTACAAGGATTACTATGGATCTGGGCAGATAATAGTCCTAATGCCTTTGAAGATAGCACTACCAAGCAACCTGCCCTGATGCCAGAATCTCAAATTGATAGCTCGTTGACCGATTGGTTTATGTCAGAAGTTCCTGTTGGTTACACTGTCTCTGTTGAAAGTAGTTTTGATCCTTCTCACGCTCAATTTTTGCATAAAGGAATTGCTGGATTTTCTCCAGAAAGAGCTATCCCCATACAATATTTTGAAGTATTTGGAGAAATGTCTGCTGAAGATGGTTTTACTTTAAAGCATTCTGGTTACAATATTTTTAACAAAGATATGGATGCGACTAGAAAGTTTACTCCACCCTGTTCTAATACAACCAGCTATAAATATTCTAACGGTAAATCTGCTTTATTTCAGTTGTATTTTGTGCCCACAAAATCAGGTTATTGTAAACAAATTGGTAAATTTATTATTGATAGTCCTCCACAAAAAGGTAATTTCTGGTTTGAGCTTCTGCCCAAATATTTGCAAACTGGATTAAAACATTCATCTAGCTATAAGTTGAGTAACCAAGATTTATCAATGATGCACTCTCAAGCTGTTAACGAATCTGTGGTGAATAGAACTTGGCAAAAGTCATATTTTATGCCTTCAGTAGCTGACGTTGGTATCGTTACTTTTCGGAAATGGTTAGATGAATTTGCCGGTGGTAAACCTGCATTGCAGGGAGTAGAAGAAGAACCTTTTCAAGAATTAAGTGATGAGCAATTATACGATATCTGGCACAGACATACAAAGCATTGCCCTAGTTGTCGACAATCTCTAGTTATGATAGATAAAGTCAAAAGTTTTTGTCAAAATTTGACGTTAGGATTGACGATTTTAGCATTGTTACTAATCATAATTAATCTACCTATCAACATAGTCATTACACCAGTTTTACTTGGGATACTAAGTTTAATTTGTGGCTATAAATTAGATTCAATTCGAGAACGCTTTCTTAGCAGCATTCCCAAAAAAGGTTTACCCGTAGTTGAATTATATGAAAATTAACATCAGAAGTTTGTAGTGGGGACTTTAGTCCCTATCATCAAGTTTCATGCCTTAGTCCATAACTTTTACCCAACAAAGTGGGCAATTTCCCTTAATTGGATGAAGTCGAACTCAGCTGTCGAAGAAACTCAATATTCAAATCTAACTTTTCCCCTAACCAAAGAGAATAAATCGCGTGGTCTGAGACAGCATCGCCTGTCTCAGGGTGGACGAGAATATCTAATCCCTCACGATTAAGCATTAACCAAGGAACGACTTTATCAAACTGATTCGGTAAGAAAGCAACTTGATACATCCCTTTTGGGTGAGGCCCAATAGGCTTGTCAAACCAGCGTCCGAGTTGCACGTCAAATCTAGCACCCAATCCTTCACGTACACGTGCAGCAACATCCCGACTCGCAGCATCGAAGTAAACATGAGCATGAAAACCAGCGATCTCAATGGTATCTTCTTTCATAGATCCACTTTTTGCTCTCAACTCTAATTTTGGGTAGAGGACTTTTTCTTTTTCACAGAAAAAGCAATGTCTACGACGGGCTACGCCTACGCTCAATTTTAGCCTAATACCGTGCAGTTAAGGATAGTCTGTAGCGATTGGACTCTATAGAGGCCAAGCAAGTTCGTAGTAAGGACTTTATTCCTTCTCTTCTAAACACTAAAATCCTTACTACAAACCCTCAAAACTAGTTTGAGAAAGTAGTAGTTAGTTAACACTTAAAGTACTTGTAGTTTCTTTGACACCTTCATCTTTTTTAACAGCAACGGAAAGATGCACAACATGAACCGAACAAGAAGCATGGTGAAGAACGTAGTTACTTACACTACCGAGAAATAGTTCCATTAGCCCAGAATGACCCCGCCGCCCCATAACAATTAGGTCAGCGCCATAACTATGGGCTAAGTCACAAATAATTCTGCCAGGATTACCAACATTTTGCGTAAATTCTGTATTTACACCTGCTGTATTCGCTTGGGCACAGAAAGATTGCAACATCTGGATTCCCAAATTTTTAAAGGTATCCCACTGTTTTTGATATAACTCAAAGCTTTGACTAGTCAATCCTGGATAGTAGTCAAAATTAGACATCATAGGTACGTAAGGGCTACCCTCTTCTTCTGGAGATAGGACATGGACTAACATTAAGCTAGCTTGTGTTAACTTTGCTAAACTCAATGCTTCTTCAAAAACCTGTTGCCCCATTTCTGAGCGATCTAATGCAACTAAAATCTTTTTAAACATCATAATAGACCTCCTAGTTCATTGATAATTGGTCTTTACTGTTTCAGATTTCCAAATGCTGGATTGTCAAAAATGACTAATCCCTCAATTATGTTTAGCGATTTTTGAATTTAAATATTCTTAAAGGTTTTCGCCCGATATTTATATATATAGCAAAAGAATTTGAGGAACTTGTGAGGAAAGGAAACAAGTATCTGTGATTACTAGTAGATATTTTGTTTTAGAATATACATTTAATTCAGTATATAATATTTTTCAAAGGCGAGTACCTTGATTCAAAGTATGGATTTATCAGAAAAATCTAGTATTTTCCACTGTCAAAAACTCATGTAATTCTTCTATACTGGCTGAAATATAGTAAATATCAGATTTTATTTTATAGACTTCCAAAAAAGATGCGATCGCTTCATTAAGTATACTTAAACTCATTGTTTGTTTTTGAGAGGTTTTTGCCCCCCAATTTATCGGGGGGTTTGAGGGGATCTAAGACTTTGAAAACACGTCTTAATCCCGATAACTCTAATTTTCTAGCAAAGTTTAAGAATTTTTAGGATCGAACCACTTATCATATAGCGATTGATAAGTGCCATTTTCTTTAAGATTCAGCAGAGCCTGATTAATTGGTTTGCGGTAGGGACTGTTATTAGGCAGAATGATTCCGTAGCTTTCTTCACGCAAGATACTGCCAACAATCTCTACCTTCCCTTTGCCTTCATTGGCAGCATAAAAGAGGAGTACAGGTGCATCAAACACCACAGCATCAGCTTTTTTTGTTTGCAGAGCTTTGTAAGCTTCCTCAATTTTGGGGACTTCTAAAACTGAAATATGATGTTCTTGCAAGTATGTCGCCGCTGTGCTGCCCGCAGTTGTAGCCACTACCTTGCCAGGTAAATCGTCTATACCCCTGATATCGCCCTGAAGTTGCTGCACTGTTAATGAAGTAGTCGCACTGGCTGTAAAGTAGGCAACAAAAAGGACTCCGATGAACATCCAGACTATAGCTATAAAACGTCCCAGCACTCCCTTGGGCATTTCATCGGCTTGAGTTGCTAATGTGGCTGCTGCCCACCAACAAGCTTTAAAAATACCAGGAAAGTATGATTGAGAAATCATCCCTTCTTTGTGATTGCGCTCGGATAGCCAAATAATGTGGGCTGCTACGACAATTAGCACTAGGGCAATGCCTATTACTTGCAAGAGGCCAGTAGAGAAAAACAATTGCAAAATATTTGGAAAGGCACTGCTTTTACTCTCTAGGTTGCGTACCATAATTTGCAGCCCACCAGCAAAAATGGGTAATGAGAAATCAAAATTTTGCTCGCGTTCGGCTGTAATCGAGATAGCTGCAATTCCCAAGTTGACTTTGTTGTCCTTAATAGCAGAAATCACTTCCGGCACACTGGAATATTCAATAAATTTAGACTCTATACCTATTTGGGTAGCGATGCTGCGCCAGAGGTCGATACTGAATCCCGATAGCTCACCTTTGTTTGATAGGACAAAGGGCGGTATAACTCGTGTAGCTACTAATAACGGTTGTTGAAGTTTTAGGGATTGTTGGGGTTCCGGTTTTTGGGCCAGTCCTGGGGATGCGATTAACAATAATGCCAAAATTGCACTTATTAATCCTATGCAGGTATACAGCGCTATGGAACGCCTAGTTTTGTTTTTGTGGTTATCTCTGTCAAAATAACCAGTCGGGCTTTTTCTTCCAGTTATTAGTTGGCGAAATTTAGTAGCGATCGCATTTATCATCAGAATTATCTTCGGGTTGTATGCAAAGCATATTTATGATGCCCACCCCAGATCAAATATCACATTCATCATCCCGCTAAAACAGATTTTTTTAGATTTAGGGGCATGAATATGGCTAAAGCTAAACTCAAGGAAGAGGCAGGGGGCAGCATTGCCCTTGGTTAAAGAATATGGCATTGTGGGAATCTTGCGATCGCTGACACTATTTATTTACCCACTCATTGTTAATCAGCAACTTGGTTGGGCTGATTTTGACCTGTTGTCCTGGTACTGTTGCTGTAAGCATCAGGCCCTCCTTAAGCTATAAAAAAATTTGCTCTAATCTACCTATTATGTTTCTAGCTTTACAGCACCTAGATAGATTTGTTTATTAGCCGCTTATTATAACATAGTTATGGAGAGGTTGAGACCATTACATTATGTTTTATTCCTGGTCTAATTTGCCTTGGCAAGACAAACCTCTATCTTTTGAGGAATAGTTTTGAGTTCCGCTTTAAGCGTAGAGTTGAAATCACACTTGCTTGATTTTTTTCTCATGTGCGCTTTTTAGGTCTAGCAAAGTGAGCAACATGAATGTAGACGATTTTAGTCGGCAAATAGAAATACTGCGCTCACAGGTGATGAAATTATTGCAAAGTACTGCAAGTGAGGGGTATTCGCAACAAGAGCTGACAACAGAAGCTTTTGCAGAACTTCAAATCGCTTTAGAAGAAATGAGAATTGCTTCTGAGGAACTACAAGCAACACGAATTGCAGTAGAGAAGGAGCGTCAGCGCTACCAAGAATTATTTGATTGTGCGCCTGATGGTTATTTGGTAACTGATACTTATGGCACTATCCTTGAAGCTAACCAGACCGCTACTATCTTACTTAATATCTCCCAGCGATTTTTGATTCGGAAACCGTTGCTTAGTTTTATCGGACAGTCGGATCATCAAGCTTTTTTTTATTACCTAACTCAGTTGCAGCATCTCGATCGGGGTGGAGAATGGGAAGTGTGTTTGCAACCACGGGAAAAAGTTTGTTTTGATGTTGCTTTGACAGTAGTTACCGTTCGTAATGAGGTGGGTAAGCCAGTTGCTCTGCGCTGGTTAATGCGCGATATTAGCAAGCGTAGGCGTTTAGAGTCGGAGCGTGAGCAGTTATTTTGCCGTGAGCAAGCTGCTCGGATTGCAGCCGAAGCTGCACAAAGGCGCTCTAATTTTTTGGCTGAAGCAAGCTGTGTACTAGCATCTTCCTTAGACTACCGCAATACCCTAACAACCGTTGCCCAATTAGCAGTGCCTACCCTCGCAGATTGGTGTATTGTAGATGTCGTTGAAAATAATTCGGCGGCTTTTAGTAATCCAGTTATCGCTGCATCTGAACCACAGAAAGAAGCACTAGTCCGAAAACTTCGACAACGCTATCCAATTTCTGTTGATGCAGATTATGGACAACCGAAGGTTTTACGGACTGGTAAGCCGGAACTGGTTACAAACATTCTTGAGTCTTCGTTACAAAGAAAAGCATGGAACGATGAATACCTTAATTTACTGCAAGTTAAGTCTTATATGGTTGTGCCATTGCAAGTGCGTGAACACAAGCTAGGGACAATTGTATTTGCCTCTACACAATTAGGGCGCTATTACACTACTGTAGACCTAGCAATGGCTGAAGAACTTGCCCAACGCGCAGCGTCCGCCATTGAAAATGCACAGCTTTATTGGCAAGCTCAGGAAGCTAACCGAATTAAGGACGAATTTTTAGCAATTGTCTCTCACGAACTTCGTACACCTCTCAACTCGATGCTGGGTTGGGTTCAAATAATCCGTCATCGAAAATTGGATGAGGCAATTACTTCTAAGGCACTGGCGACAATCGAGCGAAATGCCAAACTTCAGAGCAAACTGATTGATGATATCCTCGATATTTCACGCATTGTACAAGGTAAAATCCGCCTAAATCTCCGTAAAGTTGATCTTGTAATTGTAATTAAGACGGCGATTGAAGCTATATATCCCACATCTGAGATTAAAGATATTCAAGTTGAGTCTAACCTTGACTCATCAGTCGGTGAGGTTATGGGTGATGCAGAACGCCTCCAACAAGTAGTTTGGAATTTGCTCTCTAACGCCGTCAAGTTCACACCTAGCGGGGGCCGAGTTGAAGTGTGTCTGAAGCAGGTAAACTCAAATGCTGAGATTTCTGTCTCTGACACAGGTAAGGGAATTAGTGCTGACTTTCTACCTTATATATTTGAGCGCTTCCGTCAGGCTGATAGTACAACTACTAGAGTAGACGGTGGTTTAGGGCTAGGGCTGGCAATTGTACGCCACTTAGTAGAAATACACTCTGGCATAGTTTATGCAGCTAGTGAAGGGGAAGGACGGGGAGCAACGTTTACAGTCCTTTTACCTCTAATACAAGCGCCATCAGAGCAGCTAATTAAAGAAAGTCCAGTAAAAATCAATCATCTCTTAGCGCTCGATGGCTTGCAAATACTCCTTGTAGATGATAATGCCGATACTCGTGAGTTAATTGCTTTTGTTCTTGAAGAATCAGGAGCGCAGGTGACATCGGTTAGCTCAGTAAGTGAAGCCCTGGAAGGGTTGATGCGATTAAGACCAAATATTTTAATCAGTGATATCGGAATGCCAGACGAGGATGGTTATTCGCTGATTCGCCACGTTCGCAAGCAGGAAGCTCTTCGTGGAGAGAAGATTCTGGCTGTAGCATTGACGGCTTATGCTAGAGATGAAGAACGCAACCTCGCTCTGGAAGCTGGATTTGAAGTTCATCTATCTAAGCCAATCGAGCCAGATAAGTTGGTGAGAGTAGTGGCGAACCTAGTCAAAAGCAGCAAAGAAGTTTAACGCACAAGTCTGAAAGTTGTTTAATCAGTCATTGTGTGGGAGTAGCTACTTGTAAACATCACTGAAGTAGTAAACGCGAAAGCATAGCCAGCAGTATAAATTGTCAACTAAAGTAAAAGACCAGAGAAACATAAATGTCTCTCTAGCCTATGGTACGCATAAATCATATTTAAGGCTTTCAAATAATGCCTGTAATAATACTTAAGATATTTATATAACCGTGAAGTTGTTACTTCTGCCGTCTCTGTGTTTCATACTCACAGAATAAGTTTTTTGAACCAGGTTTTGCTTCACCCGATCAGAGTAATTATTGATTACCCAGATGGTTCACCCGATTGGGGGAAGACGATAAGCAACGATCAACTCAGATTGATAAGATGAAGAAAAAGTAAATATTTTTGCTATGACTATTTTTGATATTGGTTCTCCCCTAATTACGATCGCCCAAAAAACCCGCAAAGCTGCAAGTAAACTGGCGATTCTCTCCACTGAGGCAAAAAATCAAGCAATTATTGCGATCGCTCAAGCTTTAGAATCAGCTAGAGATGAAATTTTACAAGCAAATGTTGCTGATTGTAAAGCTGCTGATGCTGAAGGAATTCCCCAACCGCTTTATAAACGCTTGCAGTTGGATGAACATAAATTAAGAGATGCGATCGCTGGGGTAAGAGATGTTGGTAAGCTAGACGATCCAATAGGTAAAGTGCAGATTCACCGCGAACTTGACACTGGCTTAATTCTCAAACGAATTACTTGTCCTTTAGGTGTTTTGGGGATTATTTTTGAAGCTCGTCCAGAGGCGGCGATTCAAATTGCTTCCTTAGCGATCAAATCTGGGAATGGGGTGATTCTCAAATGTGGAAAAGAAGCAGTGCGTTCTTGTGAAGCGATAGTTAAGGCAATTAAACAAGGATTATCTGAAACTGCTGTTAACCCAGATGCGGTACAGTTGCTGACAACTAGAGAAGAAACTTTAGAACTTTTGAAATTAGATAAATATGTGGATTTAATTATCCCTAGAGGTTCTAATTCATTTGTCAGATTTGTACAGGAAAATACACGTATTCCGGTACTAGGTCACGCTGATGGAATTTGTCATCTTTATATAGATAAAGCTGCTGATATTTCTAAAGCAGTTCCGATTACAGTAGATGCCAAAGCGCAATATCCTGCTGTTTGTAATGCGATTGAAACTTTGTTAGTTCACCAATCAATTGCTAGAGAATTTTTACCCAAAGTTGCTGAAGCTTTGCTAGAACGCCACGTAGAATTGAGAGGTGATAAACGCACTTTGGAAATTTTGCCTAACATTGTAACTGCAACAGAGTTAGACTGGGAAACAGAATATAGCGATTATATTTTGTCGATCAAGATTGTAGACTCTATAGAAGATGCGATCGCTCATATTAACGAATACGGTTCTCGTCATACCGATGCGATTATTACTGAAGATTTAACATCTGTTGAAACTTTCTTTGGACTGGTAAATTCAGCGAATATATTCCACAATTGTTCTACCAGATTTGCTGATGGCTTCCGTTATGGTTTCGGTGCAGAAGTAGGAATTAGTACGCAACAAATGCCTCCTCGCGGCCCGGTTGGTTTAGAAGGATTGGTGACATATAAATATCAAATGACTGGTGATGGACATATTGTCGCTAATTACACTGGCGCGAATGCTAAAGCTTTTACTCATCAGAATTTTTAGATGAATTTTTAACTCTGCAATAAGTGCAAAAAAAATCATTTTGAATTGTATTTGGCGAGTTTGAAGTACGATTAAAGCCTCCTTTCTGCAAAGAAAGAGGCTTTCTATAGGAATCCGGTTTGATTTCTGAAAATATACGTAGGATGTGTTACCGACAGCGTAACGCATCAAACCCATGATCATAGTGCGTTACGAACTCCGTTCTAACACACTCTACATACCTAATTTTGTTCAAAAATCAAATAGTAATCCTATATATAAATAATTCCACTATTTTTTTATGATTATCGGTATTATGATAAACATCTTTATCTGGCATACAAGATTAGTAATTAATTTTAAACTAACGCTTTGAGTAACGCCTGAAGCTTAAGTTGCACCTCTGCAAACTCCTTGTCAGGATCAGATCCCGCAACGATACCAGCACCAGCATACAATCTCGCGCGATCGCCATCAATTAATGCTGAACGAATTCCCACAATAAACTCACAGTTCCCCTGAGAATCTATCCAACCTAAAGGTGCAGCATACAAACCTCTCTCAAAGCTTTCGTAACGACGAATTTCGGTACAGGCTACATCTCTTGCTGCACCAGCAACGGCTGGTGTAGGATGCAATTGTCCGACAATCCTGAATGGGTGGATGTTCGCTGGAACTACTGCACTGATTGGTGTCCATAAATGCTGAATGTTCGATAATTGTCGTAGCCGTGGTGCTAATATTTGTGGTGATAAACCTAATTGGCGTAGGCGTTGTGTAATAAAATCAAGTACTAGCGAATGTTCGTGCTTTTCTTTTTCACTATTTAGTAAGCGATTGGCATTAGCTGCATCTTCAGCAGGGGTTTTACCTCGTGGTGCAGAACCAGCTAAAGCATCAGTGATTAACTGTTGATTATTAATACTAATTAATCTTTCTGGACTTGCACCAATAAAATTTTGTCCTTTACCATTACTTGTAGAAAAAATATAACAATTGGGATGATTTTGTCTAAGATTATTTAATGATTTAACTAGGCTAAAGTGGCTGCTTGACTTTACATCTAATATATCTGCTAATACAATTTTGCTTAAATGACTAGACCGAATTTTTTCTAAAGCAGATACTACTGAACGTTTAAATTGAGTAGCATTCGTGACAGATTTTTTATATAAGGTTGCTGGGAAGCAATCAATATTAGCAGAGTAATATTCTAAAGATTGGATAAATTCAATTTTATGTTGCAGATTCTCCAACAATCTTTGAATATTTGTATTTTCATTAATAATTATATTTGTTACTAATATACAACGCTGATTTTTCACAGCTACTTGCCAACGTGGAAGAAAAATGGTAGCAGATGGAAATGGATAATCTACTTGGGCGTTTTTATCAAAAAAGCTGAAATAAGAAAAAAAGTGAGGCCCAGAAAAAGGTTGATTAGCGTTACCAAAATTAATTATATTTTTTAGACAAGATTTGATAAAATATTCGGCTTGATTAAAACGATCTGCACCATCAATCTGTAATTTTGCTACAGAATCAATTGCTGCGATCGCTTCTCCTTTAGCTCTGTCTTCAAAGTAAAAATTTATTTCATTTGCTTGTGTAAGTTGATCCAATACAAGTAAAGGATCAACTAAATCGATCTCTTGAGAGATACTGACAATTTGCTTGCCATTATTTTGGAGGCACTTTTCTTGGACTGATAGCAGAAAATGATATAAATCTTTGCGCTCTACAAACAAGTTGCTACGACATGGTGAAACTGTCATGGATCTATAGTAAATTTTTTTTAAGTTAACTTCCTAAAGTGTAATTAATCGTGGTCGTATTTTTACAGGTAACATATTAAGTTGCCATTTCACCAGCGTAGGATTTGCTTTGTTTATGGTGTTCCTAGACCATGATAAGACAGTTTCAGCCTAAGACTACAATGTGAGAGTGAGTGTTAACAACACAAGGCTAACAAGCCATAGTAAAAGTAGCAGTTGTTTTTAGATGATGAATATCTAGTACAGCCTGACGTAAATAAAGCTACCATTCCAACAGTTAAAAAACCAAAATTATAAGTTTTTTGACTTTTGACTTTTGACTTTTGACTTCCGCGTAGCGGTGCGTCTCCTGAAATCATAAAATCTCAAGTGTGAGTAATATTCCGATAATTTAATTAATCACAACTGATGACTACCAAGCAAATTTTATATCCCAACACTAAGTTATGGATGGCAGCGATTAAACCGCCAATGTATAGCGTTGCCATTATGCCCATTTGGGTGGGAACAGCAGTAGCTTATGCCGAAACTAAAATTTTCAATGGTGTAGTATTTTCTACTTTTGTAGCTGCGGCAATTTTAATTCTTGCCTGGGAAAATATAAGTAATGATGTCTTTGATTCCGAAACAGGTATCGATAAAAACAAACACCATTCTCTGGTGAACTTAACAGCCAATAAGCGATTAGTATTTTGGATAGGAAATTTGTGTTTAGGTTTGGGGTTGCTGGGCATACTAGCGATCGCCTTTTGGCAACATGACCTAACTGTTATCGGTATAATACTGCTGTGCTGCGGTTTAGGCTACACGTACCAAGGGCCCCCCTTTCGCTTAGGATATCAGGGTTTAGGCGAGATTATTTGCTTTTTTGCCTTTGGCCCCTTAGCAGTGGAGGCAGCATATTATAGCCAAACGCAAACTTGGTCAATGACAAGTTTAGCAGCTTCAGTAATTGTCGGGATTGCCACAACCTTAATTTTGTTTTGCTCACATTTTCACCAAGTTAAAGATGACATAGCCGCAGGTAAGCGATCGCCTATCGTCCGTTTAGGAACCCAAAAAGGGGCCCAACTCCTAGTTTGGTTTACTGCTAGCATTTATCCCCTTACCTTGCTATTTGTCCTATTGGGGATTTCTCCATCTTGGACATTGCTAAGTTGGATAAGTTTACCCTTTGCTGTAAAATTATGCCGCCACGTCCAAGAAAATCACAACCAGCCGGACAAAGTTAGTAACTGTAAATTCATCGCCGTAGCCGTGCATTTCTGGGCTTGCTTGCTGTTCGGCTTGGGATTTATGCTTTAGCAATTACTAATTGATGCGTTATCAATTTAAATTTCGTCCATATCAGCGAAGATTTTTGCGATCGCTTACCACCAATCATGGTAAGTGGGATATTCGTGAAGGTATTATTCTCCGTCTCACCGATGAATCAGATCAACTCGGTTGGGGAGAAATCGCCCCCATTAGCTGGTTTGGTTCCGAAACCCTAGAACAAGCCTTAGATTTTTGTCGCCAACTCCCAGAAGAAATCACAGACAAGATAATTTTCTCTATTCCAGATGAGTTACCTGCTTGTCAGTTTGGCTTTGAGTCAGCGCAAGGGTGGGGGAGTGGGGAGTGGGGAGTGGGGAGTGGGGGAGATAATTTTATAACTCCTAACTCCTCACTCTTCTACAGTGCCTTATTACCAGCTGGGGAAGCGGCTTTGAATCAATGGGAAACGTTGTGGCAGCAAGGATATCGCACCTTTAAGTGGAAAATTGGTGTGGATGCGATCGCTGATGAACTAGAAATTTTTGAGTTACTAACGCGCATCTTACCAGCCTTTACGAAACTGCGATTAGATGCCAATGGTGGACTCACCTATGAAGAAGCTAACTTCTGGCTGCGGGCTTGCGATAATTTCAAGGCAAATCCAGAACTACCCCTAGAAATTGAATTTATCGAACAACCGTTACCCGTTGAGCAATTTCAGCAGATGTTGGAATTGAGTACGAGTTATAAAACTGCGATCGCTTTAGATGAATCTGTCGCCACGCTTAAACAACTCGCCGCCTGTTATCAACAAGGTTGGCGAGGGATTTTTGTCATCAAGCCTGGGATAGTCGGATCGCCATCTCGTCTGAGAAAGTTTTGCCACCAGCATCAAATTGATACTGTCTTTTCATCAGTATTTGAAACTGCGATCGCTAGACTTGCAGCACTCCAACTAGCAGCCGAATTATCCCGAAATAATAGGGCAATTGGTTTTGGGATCGACCATTTTTTTGAACAAGAAGAAACGTGGTTTCAATCTTTATGAAACGACCTTTAGACTGTCTTAATAACCTGGCTCAATATGATTGGCTTATCGGTTACAACAGCCATGAATTTAATCAAATAGCTCAAGAATTATATTTAGAACTAACACAATTATCAGCCTGTGGAACCCCACCAAAAATCATCTTAGCCGAACGCGAACCATTACGATTTCTAGCAAGTTTTATAGCTGCACAAGCAGCTAATTGTCCAGTTTTTCTTTGTAACCCCGACTGGGGAATACAAGAATGGCAACAAGTCTTTAATTTAGTACAGCCAGATATTATTTTGGGAATGCGGAATGGGGAACTTGTACTGAGCGCAGTCGAAGTATGGGGAATGGGGAATGGGCATAATAATAGCCAATGCCCAATTCCCAATAGCATTATGATTCCTACAGGTGGTTCATCAGGAGAAATTAAATTTGCCATTCACACCTGGGAAACTCTCATCTCATCGGTACAAGGATTTACAGAATATTTTCAAATCAAACAAGTCAATTCATTTTGCGTGTTACCGCTATATCACGTTAGCGGTTTAATGCAATTTATGCGCTCTTTTATAACCGCAGGTAAACTGGCTATTCTGTCATTCAAAGTAGTAGAATCCGGTCAAATATTAAATATTAAAAAATCAGATTTTTTTATATCTTTAGTACCAACGCAGTTACAACGCCTCCTGCAAAATCCAGAATTAACTGAATGGTTATCCCAATTTAATACAGTACTTTTGGGAGGTGCGCCAGCATGGAACGAACTACTAGAAAAAGCCAGATTTCATCGCATCCGGTTAGCACCTACCTATGGCATGACAGAAACCGCCTCTCAAATTGCTACCCTCAAACCGGATGATTTTCTCGGCGGTAAAATTAGCAGTGGTCAAATTCTTCCCCATGCAAAAGTAACTATTCGCAATCAGCAAGGCGAGATTTTAAATTCCAATCAAATCGGAAATATCACCATTCATGCTCAATCTTTAGCCCTTGGTTACTATCCTATAACTAAAGAAAATCAAACTGATTTCCAAGTAGATGATTTAGGCTTTTTAGACGAACAAGGACATTTAAATATTGTTGGACGTAACAGCGACAAAATTATTACAGGTGGAGAAAATATTTATCCAGCAGAGATTGAATCAGCTATACAATCAACTCAAATGGTTGCTGATATTTGTGTTATTGGCATTCCCGATAAACACTGGGGACAAGCTTTAACAGCAATTTACATTCCCAAAAAATCAGATATCTCTGCCTTAAAAATCCAAACTCTACTCAAAGACAAACTCAGCAAATTTAAAATCCCTAAATATTGGATTCCCCAGCAAAACTTACCCCGCAACTCCCAAGGTAAAATTAACCGCCAACAGCTACAACAAATAGCCACAGAATTCCTCCGAAATCCCATCACATAATCTCTCTCGACCTTCTTCTCTCTGCGTCCTCTGCGTCTCTGCGGTTCGTCTCCAACCACTGAACTATCTCATCAGGTAATTCCTGCTTACTTCTAGTACTTGCATCAATACAAACATGGCGAGTAATAGCCTTAGCAACTATCACTTCATCCACAGTAATTTCGTAAGTAATTTCAAACTTCTCAACACCTATCTTTTGGGGAATTAAGCTAATCAGCAACTTGTCCCCACCAAACATAGGGCGCAAAAAATCGACACTAGCATGAACAATGGGAAAAGCTACAGAAGGATTAGTAAAAAAATCTTTGAGATTAATACTTGATGCTTCTAAAGATTCTTCATAAGCTTCATGGCAAATACCCAAAACATTAGCAAAATAAACTACTCCAGCAGCATCAGTATCTTGAAAGCGAACCGTGCGGTTATAAGTAAAAGGCATTTTTGACAATTGAATATTAAAAAACAGCAGGTTTATTCCCTGCTTTACAAACTAATTTTATTGCAACTAAGATAAGTCGGTGATAAAAATTTAATTTACCCAATTCTGAGTTATGTATCGATTTGTTTAGCCTTATTCAATGCTTTGGGGTTAAATATATGCTGAGGAAAGGCGATCACTTCTACATCGACTCCAACGGCGGAACCTCAAAGTCATTAAACGAGGAAACATTGTAAGACGAAGTGCCTAAAGCCTTGACCAGCTTACCGTCGAGAGTCAGCAAAGTAGCACCTACCTGCTGTGAAAGTGCGACATAAGAAGCATCGTAGGCAGAAGTTCCATAACTCAAGCTTATAGTAACTGCATCCGCCATCAAATCAGCTGTTGAAACAACACGCAACGGAAAAGCTTTCAGAGTAGCTAAATCTGTCTGAACCTCAGCAGCAGTGTACATCCTTGCACGAACATACTTCCAGAACGTGTTAGCACACTCAATGTAAAAAAGGTCTGGAACAAAAATTTCTGTCTGTGAATTGGCGAGATGACCGAAGAGTTGATTAACTTTGGCAGTTAGTGGGTCAGCAATAAAATACTTGATGCACACACTGGTATCTACCACGCATCTAAGAGGATTGCTCATCTATCGCGGTCTTCTCGAATTAGTTCAGTACTATCAGGTAATCCAAAGTCTGCTGGATTCAAGCGGCGGCGACGGCGATTTATTTCCTCTAGAAGTTTTGGGACATTTTTTCGCCTTTCCTCTTCCGTTGGCTGTGTTTTTGCCTGCAAAGCGTTCTGCAAGATTGTAATAACTTGAGCATCAATTGAGTTATTTTCAGCTTTAGCTAAGTGTTGTAGTTGTTCGTATAACTCATCAGGTATATTGAGCGCATGAATGGTAGCCATTGATTGACCTCCCAAAAGAATTTATTGGTAATGGTAGCATGATCGCAGTAGGGAGAGAGGTTAAGGAGCGATCGCACTTTTTAGTCAGATTTTCGCTTCAATATTTTCTATGTAAAATCCCATTTAATTCTGAGAAAAATATTACCACGCTACCAAATCTATAAATTAGGCATTTTTGCCGAGGTTGTTGCCACTCTTAAGGGATGAAGCTAGAGAAAATAAGTTTGTATTGTAAAAACCTATGTCGATTATAGATTTTCTCGTTTCCGTAAATGGTGTAGCTCAATTATGGGCTGCTGATGGACAATTTTTAGGTATTTTATCAAGTAATTTATACGACCAAAACTCTATTAGTAATCCTCACGGTATCTACGGTGGTTCCTATAGTATATACAGCATTCGGAATTCCTATGGATTATATGGTAGTCAATATGGCGTGTACAGTCCTTACAATATTTACTGCCTCAATCCTCCTATCGTGTTGTACCAAGGCCAACCAGTATTGATAGTTACAAGAAATTCTCAGATTTTGAGTAACAATTTACCTGTGGTTGACCCAGAATTGCTGCTAAGTGTATATGCACAAATCAACAACCCTATGCCAACATTTAACCCTCATATAGGATTAAGTCAAACTATTTTTGATATGTTTAAATAACTATTTTTTTTAAATAAAGGTAAACACAAACTCTAGGCTTCTATTTTCACTAATTCATAAACAACTCAACCGAGAAGGAAAGGCTTGAGCGTTCACTCTGACAGTCAAAATTTTTGGGAGCATCCACTTTTGGAAGATATACAAAATATGAAAGAATATAAGAGGAAATAAAAAGAGTGCATCAACTACCATGAGCCAAGATATACAAGAACGAATCCAAGCCTGTGCAAGGGAACTGGCAACATTACTGTATGAAGAAGCAGATAAGAGTCAGTTAACAGACCTAGAAAGTATAGAAAAAAAAATTCGTAGTCAAATACTCGAATATGTAAGCCCAGAAATAGCCCTTTTTTTGTTGAGCAAAAAACAGGTACAAAAGTAGGTAAAACTAGGAAGATTAAAAGCCTAGTTGGGGAACTGACTCTTAAAGCCAAACAGTTACAGAGACTGGGTTTAAAGCCAAGAATTAGGTTAAGTCCGTTACTGAAAAAGTGTTGTTTGAGACTATCAGCGAATATTTCCTACCAGAATGCAGAAGTAGAAATAGAGGCATTAACAGGAGTAAAAGTTGGTCACTCAACGCAACAAAAATTAGTTTTGTCACAAGATTTTCAACTACCCGTAGCATTACAAGCAGTTTCTGAAGTAAGTGTAGATGGAGGAAAAGTCAGACTACGGGGTAAACCACAAGCAGGTTGTCACTGGCGAGACTATAAAACTGTTCGTCTACAAGGGATTTACTATGGTGCCTTTTTTGATGACAACCAATCATTAATTGATTATGTCAATAGCCAACAGTTGGTAGACCCCCTTGTTTGCTTGGGAGATGGTCATGATGGTGTGTGGAATCTGGTAAGAGAATTTGGACAAGACCAGTTTTCTCGCTGTGAAATTTTGGATTGGTATCACCTCAAAGAAAATCTCTATAAAGTTGGTGGTTCTTTAAAGCGACTAAAAGCCGCCGAAACTTTATTGTGGAAAGGTCAGGCAGAAGAAGCTAAGACTTTATTTAATCATTGCCGAGGCAAACAAGCTAAAAATTTCATCGCTTATCTGGATAAACATCTCTCTCGCATTGTCAACTACAGCTATTATCAGGCTGAACAACTATGTTCTATCGGTTCTGGTGCTGTTGAATCTGCAATTAAACAAATTGGTTTAAGGATGAAAATTTCTGGCGCACAGTGGAATGTTAGCAGTGTCAATCACATCCTCTGTGTTCGTTGCGCTTATCTCAATGGGTTACTTGCTGTTTGATAGGGTGTTTCCGCCAAAAGTGGATGCTCCCAAATTTTTTTCGTACTTCTTGTACAGAAATAAGATTACTAGCTTTGCTATCCGCTAGTCCAGCTTCAACAGTTTGCCGAACATAAATTTGGTACATCAAATCATCCCATGTGGAATTTTCTGGCAACTTGTCAATCAATTTGCGGGCTTC
This sequence comes from Nostoc sp., assembly GCF_036917775.1. GTDB lineage: Bacteria > Cyanobacteriota > Cyanobacteriia > Cyanobacteriales > Nostocaceae > Nostoc. Next base: position 12,900 of record NZ_JBALEQ010000069.1, on the reverse strand, counting down.
TTCTTTAATATTTAGATTTTTCATCAGTAGTCAATTAAATACTGTTTGTGCATATATTTGGACATATTCGTAGATGCCAAACAGGTGTACTACTTGATAACAACATTCATTCAACGGAGAGGGGGAGATTCGAACTCCCGGAGGTTTTAGCCTCATCCGATTTCAAGTCGGACGCAATCGACCACTCTGCCACCTCTCCAATAAATCTGTCAAACTTGTGCTGATCCTAGTTTCAGACGCTATTCAGGCGCTTTTGTTGGTTAGCACTAAACTTGACAGATAATACTATACCCTATTATTTACGCAGATTGCACTACTGGATGCGAATGTCTACGACACAATCCGCGATCGCTCATACAAAATTTCCTCTGAAGCCACCTGAAAGTCATTCCCCACCCAAATAAGGGAAACTTGCGAAACCACACCCGCCTCTAGGGTGACAATGGAAAAGTTACGCAACTTCTCGCCGTCATTTTCCACCATCCTGGGGACACTAGCCGCATTTAAGTAAATTGTCCCCTCTGGACTTCTAAAGATGGGTTTGCGCTGCACCTTCTTGGTATGGCGTAAATCTCGGTGCATGTGACCAAATGTCACCAGAGGAATAGTTTTACCAGCAGTTAAGGCATGAGAAATCGCCTCCCCAAAGTCTGGATCGCCAAAATCGCCGCCAATTGGGTGCCAGTCTTTGCCGCAGGGGTCTTCGGGGCGATCGCCTAACCCACTAGGCCCATTGTGACCCAAAAATATAATCGTCTCATAGGCGGCGCTTTTGATCGCTTTCACAATGCGATCGGCGGATTCTTCCAAACTCGTCACACCGTAACGTTCTTTACAGATTTCCGCGAATTTCCACTCTGGGCCACCCCAGGTAAAGGGACGACCCCCCACTACAGTTAAATTCCAAGCGGGAAAATCCAACTTACCGTAACCGACATGGGACGGGCCTAATAAATCGAGTTGTTCCTGTACCCAGTCTTCCTTAGAGCGGTCATAAGGAGCCTTTTTGCGTCCCCATTCGGTGGCGGTGTACCAGGCATCGTGGTTGCCCATCACGGCTGCTTTGGGAATATCGAGAGATGCGATCGCTCTGACCACTTCCACCGATTCATTGCCAAAATCCCCGACAAACAGCACTAAGTCAACACCCAAATGCTTGAGTGCAACGCCATCTTCCACTTCCCATTGGTCGTGAATATCTCCAACTACAGCAATTTTGAGGTTTATCGATTGAGTTTTCTGACTGGTCATGCCACTTTCCTTGCCGTCTATCTCCAGGATATGAAACTCAGCCCGATTTGGACACAACCCCAAAATATCAACCGTCCACTATTTTTGGTAAAAACTACTATAATTGAATCCACAGGACATACATTTGCAACATAAAGCACCCCTAAACTGTGTTTACCACTGCACTAGCTCAACGAGAAAACACCCAACTGGGTGAACTACCACTAGATTTGTTTGCCGCGATTCAGAGTCTCAAAAAAGAACTCAACGCCGTTATCCTGGCGCATTATTATCAAGAGCCAGATATTCAGGATATTGCCGACTTTATTGGGGATTCATTACAACTAGCGAGAGCCGCCGAAAAAACCAATGCGGATGTGATTGTCTTTGCTGGTGTTCACTTCATGGCAGAAACAGCAAAGATCCTTAATCCCGATAAATTAGTACTTTTACCAGATTTGAATGCTGGTTGTTCTTTAGCCGACAGTTGTCCAGCAGACGAATTCGCAGCTTTTAAAGCAGCGCATCCAGATCATTTGGTAGTGTCTTACATCAACTGTTCTGCTGATATCAAGGCGATGAGCGATATTATTTGTACTAGCTCCAACGCTGTGAAAATTGTGCAGCAGATACCGAAGGAACAGCCGATTATTTTTGCTCCAGATCGGAATTTGGGGCGGTATGTGATGGAACAGACGGGACGAGATTTAGTGCTATGGCAAGGTAGCTGTGTTGTCCATGAAACCTTTTCGGAAAAGAAAATTGTCCAGTTAAAAATTGCCCATCCTGAAGCAGAGGCGATCGCACACCCAGAATGTGAAAGTAGTGTATTGCGCCACGCTAGCTTTATTGGCTCTACAGCCGCTTTACTCAAGTATTGTCAAAGCAGCCCCACCAAAGAATTTATCGTTGCTACGGAGCCGGGAATCATTCATCAAATGCAAAAATTAGCTCCTGACAAGCACTTCATTCCTGCACCGCCGATGAATAACTGTGCTTGTAACGAATGTCCGTTTATGCGGTTAAACACCCTAGAAAAGCTTTACTGGGCAATGAAAAATCGTACTCCCGAAATTACCATGTCAGAGGATATTCGGCTGGCTGCACTGCGACCAATGCAACGAATGCTGGAAATGAGCGTGTAACCAGTATTTTTTATCCATAAGGTAGAGACGCAGTTTTGTTGCGATCTCTACCTACAAGTTATTTTTTCTAACCACTTGCTAATTATAAAAGGTGGTGCTAAGATTTTAAATCGTGAGACAAATCGGGTCGGTGTCCGAGTGGTTAATGGAGACGGACTGTAAATCCGTTGGCTAGCGCCTACGCTGGTTCAAATCCAGCCCGGCCCACCACTTACGAAGTTATAAGTTATAATGACTGGGTTAGCATCAAAACTCCCAGCATTTTAACTTCTAGCTGAAAAATCGGAATCATATTTCGCCCGTGTGGCTCAGTGGTAGAGCACACCCTTGGTAAGGGTGAGGTCACGAGTTCAATCCTCGTCACGGGCTTTTTAGATGAATGTAAACAAGAACAGAAGTATTAAGTTTCAGTTTTTTCATAAGCTTTCTTAACCCAATATCCTCTGGGTGGCTTTTCTATCCCATAAGCCTTACACCACTTTTCTACAGCCTTATCAGACACGCCCAAATCTCTACCAATTTGTGCCGTTGGCTTTTCCCAAACTAGTTTTCCTAGTTCTTCTTTTGATGGTCTTTCAACTTTTCTAGTATGAATTCTAGAGTCTGGGTTAACCTTTCTAGTTGTTAAATCAACGCCAAACTCCTTGTAGGTTCGCTTAAGTGCTACTTCAGTAAAGTCTGTAAAATCCTCCCACCAGTAAAAGGGTGTAGCTGAATTCGGTATCTGGGTAGTTATGTAGCAACCATCAAAGTTAATTGATGGATAGACAACTTTATCTATGTCAGGAAGATAAACAGCATAAAAGTCAAAGTCATTTACTTTGTACTTCTTCTGATGAGTGCCATTTTTATCTACCCAAATAGTTTTATTTACTACCCTGTTATCTCCCGCGTATTTAGCTTGTATTTTGTAAAATTTATCGTCTTTGTAAGCAACAAAATCAAAAGGTAAATGTTCACAAACAAGTGGCGTGAGGACTAAATAACCTTTAAGAGTTAGATCGGCCATTGCTTTCGTAGCAGCAATATCGCCTTTGTTCTTGGTATGATGCAGCAATAACGAACCCTCCGATATGGAAATGATCATATCACTTCACGGTGCTTGAGGGTTCATATTGAGTTAAAACGAGCGCGGCAGGGTTCGAACCTGCGACCGATTGCTTAGAAGGCAATTGCTCTATCCACTGAGCTACGCGCCCAAAACAAAATAATGGCTCCTGAAGGAGTCACCTAAACTATTATATCGTCTTCACCTACCAAGAAGCAATCAAAAATTGCAGATTTACCACTAGCAAGGCTAAGATGCTAGTCGCTAGCTAGTCAATTTACACCAAAAACGAAACAGATGGAGTATTGGTTTAGATATATTGAGTTGTCAAGGGGTTATTTGCCTGTTAACGCCAACGCCCTCTGGGTGGCTACCTTGGGGAAGAATCTGGCGATCGCTAGGCTCATTCCCACAGTATGCTAGGTAATTTCAGCCTTGGCGATACTGCCAAATACCATTATATATTCCATATTAAGAGTGCCCCTGTGAGGAGTTATTTGCTAGTGCCATGTTTATTCTCAAACGGCAGGATGTTGAAATATCAAGCATTCAGCACCCAAAAAAGGATCAGCAGGTGCCGATTCTCAATTATCAAGGGCAGACTTTTCGCTTGATTAGTGTTTTCAAAGCTAGTCAAGAAGAAGAAGCTAGAGCCTTATGGAGAGAATTAACGGATAACCGAGGTAAAGCCTGTGTTTTGCTGGAGGAACCGGAACGCTTTAGCGTCTGGGGTAAAATCCGTTTAGAGCAGCTGGATAGTGATACAGGTGGTCATGGCAAAACGGCGATTTTAGTCCAAGCCAGTATTTTGCTGTTACAGGGTGTTTCTATCGACATTGAAGAGTTTTTAGGTGCTAAACAAGCTGCATTATTTGAAAAAGATATTGCGGAAGTATTAAAGCAAAAGCAATTTCCTCAAGCATCTTCCCTAGAAGCAGTTAAATATTTGGTATCTACCAATCCTTTGCCAACTGCCAAAATACCTGATTGGCAGGAAAATCATGTAGTTACTTTATTACAAGAACTGCATCGATTAGGAAAAGCATATTTTGGCAATGCCAATTTTACCAAACAAGTGATTTATAAGCTAGAAGATATGCCAGAAGCCGAGCGATTGCTATTTATCAGTTGGCTAAATCAATCGCCACTGGGTAAACTGTGGCAGTAGCATGGAAAATTTTAATAAAATTCCGGCCACTGGTACTTGCTTTTGGTGTCCGATTGTGTATTATCGGCAGACACACTGCTATATATACAGTCCTTTAACTCAAAATACTGCCAGAGTGCATCTACATAGTCAATTCCTATGAATAACTCTTACGAGAATTCGTTCCTTTCTAAATCCATTTTCAATACTCAGAACATTGTCTTAGCTAATATTGGCTGGGCCGTACTAGCACTGCTATACTTTTTGTTGTTTAGTGCCAAAGTTCCCGGAGCTGATGGCATAGAAAGCCGGGCCGAGTGGTATGTGATTGGTACAAATATTTTTGAAGCTTTAGCTTATTTGGGTGCCAGTATCTTATGCTTGAGGAACTGGCTGAGTCCACAAATCGTCAGTGGGCGAAATGTCTGGCTCTTAATTGGGTTAGGTATGCTTTCCTATTTCGTTGGGGGGATAATTTTCGGATATACCGAAATAGTGTTAAAAGATGAACCAGATGTGTCTGTAGGCGATATATTTTTTGTACTCACTTATCTATTACTTGGCGCAGGCATGATTTTAGCTGTGGCTTCCAGGCGAATCAATCTGGAAAAATGGCAGTGGCTAATTGTGTTAGCAATTGCAGTGTTCGGTAGTTTGTTGGCATGGTGGATTTCTATGCAACAGGAAACACCCTCAGAACTGCTAGTCGCTATTTTGAATTGGTTTTACGTAGTTAGCGATGTGGTTCTGTTAATTATTGCTACCACTCTGCTTTTAGCCTTTTGGGGGGGAAGAGTTTCCCAGTCTTGGCGAATGATTGCAGCAGCGGCCTTTTCGCTTTACATTGCAGATATGTGGTTTAAATACGCCCAAGGCCCCAACTATCAAAGTGGGGAGATATTAGAAGTATTTTGGGTGTTTAGTGGGGTGTTATTTGGCATGGGCGCTGTCTTAGAATATGACGCATCACTAAGACGAACGCGGCGTACCAGTGGACGTAAACGAGCTTAGTAAAGATTTTTGGTATCTACCGTGAGAAAACTAACAGACTCTGACAAGCAAGAAATTCTTAAGTTATATCGAGAGACTGCCGAAACAACCTCAACTTTGGCAGAACGCTATGGTGTGAGTAACTCGACAATTAGTCGCCTACTCAAAAGCACTTTGCCAGAGGATGAGTATGAATACTTAGTCTCTTTAAAGCGGGCTGCGAGAACCCCTGAAGGCAGGGCGCAGGTAAGCTATGAGCAGTTACCATTGCTGACTCAACCGGAACCGGAGCCGGAGATAGAAGTTCCACCCATCGAAAGCCCACCGTTGGAAGTGCCAAAAGTTGAGCCACTACCACGTAAGATAATTCGTGTAGAGCAGGAACTTTACTCAGAGGAAACGGCAGAATCACTCGCTGCTAGTAGACGGGTGCGCCGTCGACCCTCGGCGGCGGAAAAACCGAAGCTCCGAGTTACAGAGAAATTAGAAACTCCAGAGCAAAAGCCGCCGGAAATAGTCAGCATCTCCATTCCACCGCTAAAGGATAAACATCCAGGAGCGGCTGTCATCGCGCAGATGCTGGGCGAAGATTTGCTAGATGAATCGGAGGATTTGGATGATTTAGAAGATGATGATTTAGAGGATGACGACTTTGAGGAAGAAGACTTTGATGATGATGACCTGGATGAGGAAAGACCTTTAGTCACAAAAAGAAGACCAGGTGAAGCATCAGTTCAAGTTTTACCTCTGTCGATAGCCAATTTGCCGAAAACTTGTTATTTGGTAATTGACCGTTCCTCGGAGTTAATTACCCGACCTCTCAAGGACTTTGGTGATTTGGGACAAATTCCCAGCCTGGAAACTCAGCAAAGAACTCTGCCGGTGTTTGATAATCATCGCGTCGCCAAGCGCTTTTCTACCAAGCGCGATCGCGTAATTAAAGTTCCTGATAGTAAAATGCTCCATAAGGCTCGGACTCATTTGCAAGCTAAGGGAATTACACGATTGCTGATTGATGGTCAGGTCTATTCTTTGTCTACGGTTTAACAACATTGGGAATTGGGAATTGGGAATTGGGAATTGGGCATTAATTTAGTTATTCTTTCTCCCCCTGCTCCCTGCTCCCTCCTCCCTTGCTTCTTCCCTAGTCCCCAGTCACCAGTCCTTTTAACTGTAAACAGCCCTTGCAAAACGCTCTGCCAAATAAATAATGTCCTGTCTACGGGCAATTTGGTTCATCCATTTTTGAGGAATATTTTCCACCCCGTAGTAAATTCCGGCTAACCCACCAGTGACGGCGGCAGTAGTATCGGTATCTCCACCTAAGTTGACAGCTTTCAGTACCGCCTCAGAATAAGACGAGCTATTTAATAAACACCACAGGGATGACTCCAAGGTATCAATCACATAGCCACCAGAATTAATCTCTTCAACTGGTAACTTGGCAATCTCACCACTGAAAATTCTGCCAAAATGCGGCTTCTCTAACAAAAATTCTCGGACAGAATAAATTGTTTGGATATCTTGCAATGCTTGTAGATAAGCTGTTTGGGGATCAGCCCCTTCTAGGAGCGCCACTGCAATACTAATATAAATTCCACAAGCCATTTGCGATCGCGCATGAGCATGGGTAATCGCTGAAACATCATGCACCCGCGCCAGCAATTCGCCTAAAGTTAAGTTTCGATGACAATAAGCCATCGGCAAGATTCTCATCAATGAACCATTGCCATTACTATTTTCAACCTTCCCACCCGCCTGATGGGGAACAACTCCCTGTTTCAGACGCATAATTGCTGTGTGGGTAGTTTGACCAATATCAAAGACATCACCACGAGGAGTCCAGTAAGCCTCCTTGTACCACCGCCAGAAGGAATTGGCTATGGCATCTAACGAATACCCCCTACAAAGGCATTCTGCTAGGCAAAAGCTTAACGAACTATCATCTGACCAAGTTCCTGGTGGTTGATTCCATGTGCCATAACCCTGCATCGTTGTCACTGGAGATTTTACTCGTTCAGCACGGCTAGTAAACTCCACTGGCACACCCAACGCATCACCGACACATAAACCCATCAAACCAGACAACGTTTTTGCACCGGTTAGCATTATTCAATCTCCAAAATAACTGCTCAAAATTAACTTTATAGATTCCCTCTATAGGTTGTTGCAACAGATGCTACAGCCGAGTTTTTCATCCTCTATGAAAAGCTCGGCAAAAAAATGTTAGTAGGATATTTTATTTACACTATTCCGACATAGTTTGAGTTCCAAATATTGTGACAGTTTTAAAAGCGTCTATTTTTGGAACAAAGAACCCAGATGAAAAGACATTGAATGTAATTATAACAGCTTATTTATAATTGTCTGGGATACTTAACCTGTAAATCTTAGGCATTATTAACAACATTTATTTAATAAAACCTGGAAAATATTTGGAACATTGTTAAATGATTTTCGACTGGGAATATACAAGTAAAAAATACAAATTTTGGTAAAAATTATGAAACGCTTACTCAAGTCTTTCGTGACATTTTCTGCATTATCTTCCTTAATAGTTGCTCCTCTATTTCTATCAGCTGGTCAAGCTTCTGCTGAAACCAAAAAGGGTACTGATGCTAGTTATGTTGGTGCTGGTGTTGCAGCTGGCGTTACTAGCGGCGGACAAGGTATCAATGATGCTGCCACATTTGGTGGTAATGTTACAGGTCGCCTGAAATTAGGAACTACGCCATTTTCTGCACGCGGTAATGTTCTCTGGAGTGATAAGACAAGTGCTATCATCCCAGAACTTTCTGTGGATGTGCCTATTGCTAATAGAACTAACGCCTACTTAACTGGCGGTTATTCTTTTGTAGAAAAAGATGGCTCACCAACTCCTATAGGTAACAAAGATTCAGTAGTGCTAGGTGCTGGTGTTGAATCAGAAGTTGCTAACAATTTCCTTGTCTATACGAACGCTAAAGTCGGACTTGGTGCCTACCAAAATAGCGATGCTTCTGCTGTCACCATCAATGGCGGTCTTGGCTATCGCTTCAAATAAAAAATTATTGAGTCCTCGGTCACTCTATACTTTACTTAAGTACTCAGGACTTAGCACGGGCTAAACGCCCCGCTACCGCTAACAAAACTCACTACTCCCAAAAGCTGGTTTTGTTAAGTGTTACATCACTGACAAAGCCGGCTTTTGGCGTGGTAAAATTAAATCATTCCTCATTATTCCGGCCGGATTACCGGGGATCAAGCAGCCGAAGGGTGCTGATTCGGTGTCTACGTAATGCTTTATTGAGAATACTATACAAGTCTAATGGTTAAATCTGCTCCTTCCCCCATCGCAACCCGTAAGCCTTCCAAAGTAGAAGGGATCAAGGAAAATAGTAATTTTTTGCGTGAACCTGTAGCAACTGAAATCCTTCAAGACACTACCCATTTTACTGAAAATGCGGTGCAGCTTTTGAAGTTTCACGGTTCTTATCAGCAGGATAACCGCGACAACCGCACTAAGGGACAGGAAAAAGATTACCAGTTTATGCTGCGGACAAAAAATCCCGGTGGTTTGGTACCGCCGGAGCTGTATCTGGCTTTAGATAAAATAGCCGATGAGTATGGCAACCACACCTTACGAGCAACTACCCGTCAAGGTTTCCAACTGCACGGTATTTTAAAGAAGAATCTGAAATCAGCGATCGCCACTATTGTCAAGAATCTAGGTTCGACTTTGGGAGCTTGCGGTGACATCAACCGCAACGTGATGGCACCACCAGCCCCCTTTAAGAATCGCCCAGAGTATCAGTATGCTTGGGAGTATGCCCAGAATATTGCCGACTTGTTGTCAGCACAGACGGGTGCTTATTACGAAATTTGGCTAGATGGCGAAAAAGCAATTAGTGCTGAAGAAAACCCAGAGGTGAAAGCAGCGCGACAACGCAACGGAAATGGCACAATTATCCATGACAACGAAGAACCTATTTATGGCACGCACTATATGCCCCGCAAGTTCAAAATTTGCGTGACGGTGCCAGGGGATAATTCGGTGGATTTGTATTCCCAAGACCTGACGTTGGTAGTGATTACCAATAAGAAGAAGCAATTAGAAGGATTTAATATTTTTGCTGGTGGTGGTTTAGGTAGAACACACGGTAAAGAAGAAACCTTTGCTAGGTTAGCAGACCCCATCGGTTATGTGGCGAAAGATGATGTCTACGACATCGTGAAAGCGATTGTTGCTACCCAGAGAGATTATGGCGATCGCACCGATCGTCGTCACGCCAGATTAAAATATCTAATCAACGATTGGGGTGTAGATAAATTCCGCACCCAAGTTGAAGAATATTTCGGTAAACCACTCGAAGCCTTCAAACCACTGCCAGAGTTTAAATTTCACGATTTCCTCGGCTGGAATGAACAAGGTGATGGCAAGCTATTCTTAGGAATTTCCATTGATAATGGTCGAATCAAGGATGAAGGTTCGTTTCAACTGAAAACCGCTTTGCGGGAAATTGTCGAGCAGTTCAACTTACCTATCCGCTTGACATCCAACCATAACGTGATTTTTTACGATATCGAACCAGATAGCAAGCAAGCAATTCAAGACATTCTCAGCCGTCACGGTGTCGGAGACGACCCTAGTAAAATCGAACCTCTAGTGCGGTATGCAATGGCTTGTCCGGCTTTGCCCACTTGTGGCTTGGCAATCACGGAATCAGAACGAGCAATACCGGGTATTTTGGAAAGAGTTCGCGCTCTTTTAGATAAAGTAGGTTTACAAAATGAACATTTTGTGGTAAGGATGACAGGATGCCCCAACGGTTGCGCTCGTCCCTACTTGGCAGAATTAGGCTTTGTCGGTAGTGCCCCAGAATCTTACCAATTATGGTTAGGTGGTTCGCCAAATCAGACTCGACTGGCACAACCTTACACAGAAAAGTTGCACCATAATGATTTAGAAATCTTCTTAGAGCCAATTTTTGTTTACTTTAAGAAATCTCGGAAATCGAAGGAAAAATTCGGTGATTTTTGTGATCGCGTTGGTTTTGATGCCATCCGCGAGTTTGCTGCTAGCTACGATCCCCAAACAGCTAATGGTGCAAACAAATCGCGCCATCGGGTAAATTTAAAAGAAGAGGTTTATGGCAAGTTGAAGGAAGTAGCAGAAAGCCAAGGTAAACCGATGACTCAGTTAGTGACTGAAGCGCTAGAAGCTTACTTCCAGAATCTTTCGTAAGCTGAACAAATAACTAAACCATAAATGGACACAAATGGATTTATTTGTGTCCATCTTTGATTTGATATTCTTGAAATTTCCAAATCTCATGTCTCAACTGCAAAGAATTGCGATCGCACCCTCCCAATTTCAACAAGGGCAAATTTTACTCACCAAGGAACAACAACATTATTTGGGGCGGGTGTTGCGCTTGCGTGAAGGCGATCGCTTTATTGCAATGGATGGTAAAGGAAAATGGTGGTTAGCGCAGCTAGCAGGGGAGCAAGCACAGGTTTTAGAAGCGCTTTTGGTGGAAACTGAATTACCTGTATCAATTACCTTGATGGTGGCGTTACCCAAAGGCAATGGATTTGATGAAGTAGTGCGGTGTTGTACAGAGTTGGGAGTAACTTGTATTGCACCAGTATTGAGCGATCGCACTTTGCTTGATCCTAGTCCTCAAAAGCTCGAACGTTGGCGGCGCATCGCTGCGGAAGCCGCCGAGCAATCAGAGCGCTCTTTTGTGCCAACAATTTTAGAGCCTATTGCTTTTAATACGGGTTTGTCATTGGTCATTAGTCATCTGTCATTTGCAAACAGCCAGCAATATATCTGTGAAGCGCGTGGTGAATTTCCCCATTTAAAAGATTGCTTACAGCACAAAGGACAAATGACAAATGAAAAAGGACAAATGACAAATGACAAAGGACAAGAAACCATTGTCATTGCTACAGGGCCAGAGGGAGGATGGACAACACAAGAAGTTGAGAATGCGATCGCATCTGGATTTCAACCTGTTTCCCTTGGTCGCCGCATCCTGAGAGCAGTTACAGCCCCAGTAGTAGCATTATCCTTAATTACCGCAAGTTGTGAAGTATAAATGATTTATAGCTCACGCAAAAGTGATTTTGTGTGAGACATCACTCCATCCTGTATTTAAAGTAAGTGATGATTGAGCAAGTTGCGATCGCCTTTGACCATAAAGACTATCAAACAGCTGCCAAATTACTCAAACAGCTGCTAAAAGAATCACCAGATAATCCTTGGGTGCAATTTTATCTTGGTCGCTTGCATGAAGTATCTGGAAAGCATCACGATGCGGAAAAAGTTTATCGGCAATTGCTGCGAGATACGACAAATACTAAAATAGTGTCGCTAGCACGTCAGGGTTTGCAACGACTGCAAGAAATTGAGATTGAACAAAGACAAAGAGCCATTTCCCAAGCAAAATCTGAACCTAATAACACTGAACTTGGCGTACTAGTTTTAGAGCCACTCAGTAACGAGATGAAAATAGACGCATCTCGAAAATTTGCCCAGATTATGCAGCTAGATCCCTATACCGCACGGCTATTAATGCCAAGTCGTGGCTGGAGGTTGTACCGTACTGGACAAGTGGGAGAACTAAAATTTTATGGCAAACAGTTACAGCAGGCTGGTATTCCTTGCTTTTGGGCAACAATAGCTCAGATTCAGCAAATTCAAGTTTATCAAGTCAAACATTTTCAAGAATCTACCCCACAAGCTACTGTTGTTTGCTGTAATGACACAAATCAACTAGGTTCTCTCACCTTTGACTGGTCAGAAGTCACAGCCAGAGTAGTGGGACTATTGCCCATTTTTGAACAGGTTGTAGATGTCAATGCCCGCCGTAAACTGGAATGGAAAACTCAAACACAAGACTATGCCCAGTTTTGTGATTTACACCTACCTGGTAGACGTTGTATTCTTCGATTTGATGATAACGGCTATGAATTCCAGCAAGGTTTAAAAATCATTCCCCAAGCTAGCCAAAATACAATCAGAATTAATTGGAATAGTTTATCAAGTTGGATTGACCAGCAACTACCTCAAGTTAAAATTTGGTCAGATTTTACATCATTTGCAGATACAACATTAGATCAAACAGAAATGTTGGGTCATATCAAGTCACATATTCATTTGTTTCGCAGGGAACAGACTAATTGGGACTCAGCTTTTCATTTATATAGTGGACTGGTGTTTCTTAAATAAAATGATAAATTGCAGTAAAACACTGGCATAGCTCAGAGGGTGACAAGCGACCTATAAAGTTTGCTGCATAAGGGAGAGGGCAGAAAAACCACGCTGAAAATAGAGTTGTTTATGAGGTTTGAGG
>NZ_JBALEQ010000067.1:0-49520 GCF_036917775.1 Nostoc sp. | reverse complement strand
TTTACTCACTTAATTTCCAATTGATGATGTATCAAAAAAATGTCTTAGTTCGAGTGCTGTGAATGGATTTTTTATTGTTTGTGAGAAATCCGGGCCAACGCATTTACAATGCAAGCCGATGCACTAACAAAGCAAGCCAACGCATTTACAAAGCAAGCCGATGCACTAACAAAGCAAGCCGACGCATTCACAATGCAAGCCGATGCACTAACAAAGCAAGCCGACGCATTCACAAGGCAAGCCAATGCACTAATAAAGCACAGGATTGCCAAATTTAATTCGCTACGAATTAATGAAATGCTGTAGTTAGCGCAAAATCTGGTCAATCATCCGGTTCGCCTGGGAAGCATAACCTCCCCCAAATAAATTGAAGTGATTCAAAATGTGATAGAGGTTATAAAGTGTTTTTCTCTGCTCATAGCCTGCATCTAAAGGAAAAACTTCGTTGTAACCTTTGTAAAAAGCTGCGGGGAACCCACCAAATAATTCTGTCATGGCAATATCAACTTCGCGATCGCCAAAATAAGTTGCTGGATCAAAAATCACAGGTTCTCCTGACGCAGTACACCCGGCATTTCCGCCCCATAAATCGCCATGTACTAAAGAAGGTTGTACTTGGTGCGCCAATAGTTCAGGGATAGCTGCTAGTAATTTTTCTGAAGAGGGGAAATTTCCTCCCCGTCGCCTTGCCAACTGAAATTGATAACCAAGGCGATGTTTAATATAAAATTCTGTCCAGTCTGCTGTCCAAGTATTGATTTGGGGCGTTGAACCAATGGTATTGTTAATTTTCCAACCAAAACCTTGGCTACTGCTAGCTTGGTGCATCGCCGCCAACTTGCGCCCCATCTCTTCCCACGAATTGCTGTTGCCATTACCAAGTTCTAACCATTCCAGTACAATGTAGCTAGAATTCTCAGCAACACCCCAGCAAATAGGTTTTGGGATGCGAATACTAGCTGTTGCTAGCATTTCCTTTAAACCCAATGCCTCAGCCTCAAACATCGCAACTTGGGATGCAAGGTTGAGCTTAACAAAGTAGGTAATCTCACCATTGGAAACAGCATAACCTTGGTTGATACATCCGCCACCAACCGATCGCCGTTGCTGACTTTGAAATTTTTCGCCAGTCACCTGGCTGATATGGGTGTCGATTTGAGTCCACATGATTGAATTGGGAAGGGGGCAGGGAGCAGGGGAGCAGGGAGCAGGGGAAGAAGCAACTATTGATTATTGACTATTCCCATTCCCAATTCCCCGTTTTTAATTTAAGGCTTAACAACAACTACACCATAAGCATCTGGGGAAAGATACTCTTTGGCTGCTTGCATTAAGTCAGTTGCATCTTGACTCTGAATATAATCTGGGTAGTTAAAGGCGGGTTCTAAATCTCCCAACAAGGAATAATAGTAACCATACAATCCAGTGCGATCGCTTGGTGTCTCATTGCCAAAAATAAATCTGTTCGCTACTCGCCGCCGTACACGGGCAATTTCTGACTCTGTGACTAACTCGGTTTGGACTGTGCGAATATGTTGAGCGATCGCATCCTCTACTTCTGCTAAATTTTCTACTGCACATTTAGCTGAAATATAAAATGTCCCTTGCAGCTTATTGCTCATATTGCTCACAGAAATTGAAGAAACTAATCCCCGTTCTTCTCGTAAATCTCTCACCAATCTTGATGTCCGTCCGTGTCCCAAAACTCCAGCTAAAACATCCAATCCATAGGTGCGCTCTAACTGCGCCATTCCTGGAACCCGCCAAAGCATCAATAGCCTGCCTTGCTGGAGACTTTCATCTGTAAATTCTCGGCGGACAATTTCTGTAAATGGTGACTCAGGATTTAGTGAGGAGTGGGGGGTGGGGAGTGGGGAGTGCTGAGTTTTATTAGCTTTTGTAAATCCTTCCGCAACGATCGCAATTAATTCTTCCACAGGCAAATTGCCTACAGCTACAGCAGTAATTGACTGGGGTTGATACCAACTATGATGAAAATCCCGCATCTGTTGGGGTTTAAGTTCGGCAATCACCGATTCTGGCCCCAATACCGCACGACGATAAGGTAGCTCATTATATGCTGTCTCCATTGCCCGGCGAAATGTCCGCCGTTGGGGATTATCCTCTGAACGCCTAATTTCTTCTAAAACTACTAATCGCTCACGTTCAAAAGCATCATCGGGAATACTAGCATTTGATACTACATCTATTTGTAATGGAGCAAGCTGGGCAAAATCTTTCGGGGCAGTAGTTATATAGTAATGAGTATAGTCTTGGCTAGTAGCGGCATTGGTGACAGCACCCCGTTCTTCAATTCGACGTTCAAACTCGCCGCTAGCCAGTCGTTCTGTTCCCTTAAAAATCATGTGTTCTAAAAAGTGAGCCATACCATTAATGGCATCAGATTCGACGGCTGAACCAACTTTAATCCATAAGTTGAGGTTTACAGCTTCAACTGGCATCTGCTCCGCTATGATTGTCAAACCATTGGGTAACTGATGTAGGGTTGGGCTATGAAGACGAGTAAATTTCCGCAGGGTTGAAGTCATTGCTACTTGTGTGAGGAGCTATCTTACTTCTTTATCTTATCCGCGACGCAAAATCTATATAAAAATACCTCTCCCTAGTTGTAACTAGGTCGGCGAAATTAAAGCTAACTGGCTAAGGCTGTCCTTTGTCATTATCTATTAGGTTGCGGTGGATAATCCAGCCCACCGTAACCTTTAGACTAATAGAATGAGTTTAACAAAAGCGATCGCTCTACACCTTAAACTTTTCGGCAATCCGCTTCATTGCCTCTTCGACATTCTCCCGGCTGTTAAATGCCGAAATGCGGAAGTAACCTTCACCCGCAGCACCAAAGCCAGAACCAGGGGTTCCGACAACGTTGACGGTTTGCAGCAACTTATCAAAGAATTCCCAACTGGATAAACCATTAGGAGTTTTTACCCAAACGTAAGGTGCATTCACGCCACCATAAACTGATAATCCGGCGGCTGTGAGTTTCTCGCGGATAATTTTGGCGTTTTCTAGATAGAAACTAACCAATCCTTTGATTTGTGCTTGCCCTTCTTCAGAGTAAACCGCTTCGGCTCCCCGTTGAACAATGTAAGAAACACCATTAAATTTGGTAGACTGGCGACGATTCCAAAGTTTCCATAGTTCGACATCGGAACCATCGGCGGCTTTTGCTGTGAGTGTCTTCGGTACTACAGTTAACGCGCAACGAGTTCCTGTAAAACCTGCGTTCTTAGAGAAAGACCGAAATTCGATCGCAACTTCTTTTGCACCTTCTATTTCATAAATTGAGTGAGGAAGCGACGGATCGGTAATATAGGCTTCGTAGGCTGCATCAAAGAAAATAATCGAGTTATTAGCTTTGGCATAATCTACCCATGCTTTGAGATATTCTTTGGTTGCAGTTGCGCCAGTGGGGTTATTGGGAAAGCAGAGATAAATTAAATCGACTTTCTTTGAGGGAATTTCGGCGGTGAAGTTGTTATCAGCCGTAATTGGCAGATAAACTAAACCCTCAAATTCGCCTTTATCGTTGGCATCTCCCGTATTTCCCACCATAACGTTGGTGTCTACATACACGGGGTAAACTGGGTCAGTAACGGCAATTAGATTGTCATGACCAAAGATTTCTAGAATATTGCCTGTGTCGCACTTGGAACCGTCGGAGATAAAGATTTCGGAAGCATCTATATCGGCTCCCCGTGCTTGGAAATCGTGAGCAGCAATTTTTTCGCGTAACCAAGCGTAGCCTTGCTCTGGCCCGTAGCCTTTGAAGGTATTGCGATCGCCCATTTCTTCCACAGCTTTGATCATAGCTGTGCGGCAAGCCTCCGGCAGAGGTTCGGTAACATCACCAATGCCCAGCCGGATGATTTTAGCATCAGGATTGGCTTCTGCAAAGGCATTCACCCGCCGAGCAATTTCTGGAAACAGATAACCCGCTTTTAGTTTCAGGTAGTTGTCGTTAATAGTTGCCATTATGTAGATATGAAAAAACGCCCTCAAACAGCTTACTGCTAATTTATGAGGGCGGGGAGTGGGGAGATGGAGAGATGGGGGGACAAGGGGACAAGGGGACTTGGAGAACTTGCAACAAGTCTTTCCCCAATGCCCAATTAGACATTTACTGGCCGTTTATTCTCGGCTGAATAATTGTTGTGATCGCTAATTACAAACTCTGTGATGGTTTCTTTTCCTGTAATCAATCTTGCTCCGCGATTACGGGTAAAGTAATTCCACGCCCACTGAATCATTACTACTAATTTGTTGTCAAATTCAATTAGGAAGTAGATGTGAATCACCAGCCAAAACAGCCATGCAAAGAAACCTTTCAGCTTGATAAAGCCCAAATCAACTACAGCAGAATTGTGCCCAATCATCGCTAAACTACCATGATCGTTATAAGCAAAGGGTGGCAAACTTTTACCTGCAAGTCGCTGTTGAACTAATGTTGCTACATATTCACCTTCTTGCTTGGCTACAGGTGCAACACCAGGTAGGGGTTTACCATTTTGATGAGAAAAATTTGCTAAGTCGCCAACTACAAAAATATTGGGATGTCCCTTAATACTCAAGTCAGGTTCAACAACAATCCGTCCAGCGCGATCGCATTCAGCACCTGTGCGTTCTGCTAGCACTTTTCCCATTGCTGAAGCTTTTACACCTGCTGCCCATAATACCGTTTTTGAGGCAATTTCTTTAACTTCATCACCTTGTTTCAGGGTAACAATATCATTTTCTATATTCGTTACCAGTGTTTTTGTCTGCACAACTACCCCTAAGCGCGTCAGGGATGCTTCCGCTTCTTGTGATAACTCTGGTGCAAAGGGTGGGAGAATCCGATCAAGCCCTTCTAATAGCAAAATCTTGGCTTCTGAGGTGTCGATGTTGCGGAAATCTTCTTTGAGGGTTTGATTTGCCAATTCTGCGATCGCACCAGCTAACTCTACACCAGTTGGGCCACCACCCACAATTACAAAAGTTAACCAAGCACGGCGTTTTTCTAGATCGGTTTCTTTTTCTGCGGCTTCAAAGGCCGAAAAAATCCGGCTACGCATTTCTATGGCATCTTCTACAGTTTTCAAGCCTGGGGCGAATTCTTCCCAGTTATCTTTACCAAAGTAGGAATGCTTCGCACCTGTGGCGACAATTAACGTATCGTAAGCTATTGCTTCGTCGCCCACGATGACTTTTTGCGCTTCTGAATCGATATTATTCACCTCTCCCAGCAGCACTTTCGTATTCTTGCTCTTGCTGAGGACAGAACGCAACGGTGAAGAGATATCAGCAGGAGATAGCGCACCTGTGGCGACTTGATATAAAAGGGGTTGAAATAGATGAAAGTTACGTTTATCGATTAAGGTAACGTTTACCGCCGCTTTGGCGAGTGTTTTTGCTGCATAAAGTCCACCAAACCCACCGCCAACGATTACTACTTTATGGGGTGGACTATTGTCAAGTGAATTTACCATAAGAAATATTATCGTGTATGCCGACTATTGTAACTATTCTTAACAGATTTGTATCAAAATTGTCATCATATTTTTTGTATTGCTCTTTACATTTGAAAAAGTATTAAAGTAATCGAAACTACAGGATAAATAGAACTTTTAAAGATAGAGGGTTAGACAATAAGATTTGGCAATATTTAACATACTCTTTGCTTATGTAAATTTATCAACGGTAGATGTAGGATTTATGCAAATTCATTCAGAACGAGTTGATTCTGGTGTTTGTGTCAAACGTGGTGAATGAGTTCGCCGCCAACGGTTAAAGCCATAAATAAGAGCAGCAAAAATTAACAAATAGGGACTGTAAACAATTAACCAAATACCCAGCTTGAGTAAGCCAACAGAAAATGCACTCAAAGAATGGGTAGAGTTGTTCCAAGTTTCCTGAACTTGCAAACCGAAAGCAGGTTGGGGACTGGTACTAGAAACTGCTGCTTCTAGATTTAGCGTAATCGTGGAATAAGCAACTTGATTTTTGAGGTTTTTCAGTTGAGCATCAATTTGTTCTATTGTTTGTCGGACATTACTTAATTCTTGAGAAACACTAAGCACATCTCTAACAGAACCTGCCCGATCCATAATTTTTTGCAAATTAGCTTCAGTTTTCTTTAGATTGGTTAATCTGGCTTGGAAATCCACCAGGCGATCGCCTACATCTTCCGCAGTAATGTTACGACTCTCTACAGTGCCTAATTTAGCTAGTTCTTCTAAAGTAGGTTCTAGTCGATCCTCTGGTATCCGCAATTGGATTGTTGCTGTGTAACGCAGGTTGTCGTTTTTGGGTTGTTGTTGTTTCAACCCGATTAAATCCCCTTGCTGCTTATTGATAATTTGCGAAACAGCATCAACAGTTTTATCTACAGAGTTGACAGTCAAAGAGATTGCTGCCTTTTTAATGAGTTGGGGACGAGAACGCTCTATTGGTGCAGTTTCCGCCTTTTGAGAAACACTGCTTTCACGAGTAGATAATTGATTTACCGAGCCATTGGCTGCAATTTGAGGTGCAGACTGATTTGTTGATCGATCCGAAGAGGCGCAACTGGTAAAAATCACCCCTCCCAATAACGCACTTATAAACAAAGCAGATGTACGCGGGAATTTAGTCGAAGTATACATAATCTACCCCCAGATAGATGAAGTTAACCCCAGTATTACCGAAGAAAAACTCAAACCCTGTATTGTTGCGATTTATGTAACAGCTTAGTCATTAGTTATTAGTCATTTGTCATTGGGAACTAACTGGCTATGTAATTTTTCTCCCTCTGCTTCCTCTGCTCCCCTTAATCCAAAGAGATAAAATCGAATTATTTATAGTCATCTGTGTTACTCAATTTGAGGTACAATCGTAAGCCTGCCAATAAATGACGATGCTTGCTGACAGGAGATGCTTCTATGGCCCGGATGTATTATGACGAAGATGCCAATTTAGACCTTTTGGCTGGAAAAACTATTGCTATCATCGGCTATGGTTCTCAAGGTCATGCCCACGCTCTCAATCTCAAAGATAGTGGTTTGAATGTGATTGTGGGACTATATCCGGGTAGTAAGTCAGTAGCAAAGGCTGAAGCTGCTGGGTTAACTGTGAAGAATGTCGCAGATGCTGCCAATGCTGCTGACTTTATCATGATTTTGTTACCTGATGAAGTCCAAAAAACGATTTACAAAAACGAGATTGAACCCAATCTAGAAGAAGGGAATGTGTTAGCTTTTGCTCACGGTTTCAATATTCACTTTGGGCAAGTTGTACCACCAGATAATGTAGATGTGGTGATGGTTGCACCAAAAGGGCCGGGGCATTTGGTACGGCGGACTTATGAAGGTGGTGAAGGTGTACCAGCGCTGTTTGCAGTTTATCAAGATGCCAGTGGTCAGGCACGCGATCGCGCCATGTCTTATGCTAAAGGTATTGGTGGTACTCGCGCTGGTGTTCTCGAAACGACTTTCCGCGAAGAAACCGAAACAGATTTATTTGGCGAACAAGCAGTATTGTGCGGTGGTTTGAGTGCTTTAATCAAAGCCGGATTTGAAACTTTGGTAGAAGCTGGCTATCAACCAGAATTGGCTTATTTTGAATGTCTGCATGAAGTCAAGCTAATTGTTGACTTGGTTGTAGAAGGCGGTTTAGCTAAAATGCGCGACAGCATTTCTAACACTGCTGAATATGGCGATTATACTCGTGGGCCAAGGATTGTTACCGAACAAACCAAAGCTGAAATGCAAAAGATTCTCAGCGAAATTCAATCTGGGCAATTTGCACGAGAATTCGTTCTAGAAAACCAAGCTGGTAAACCAGGATTTACCGCCATGCGTCGTAAAGAAGCTGAACACAAAATTGAGGAAGTTGGTAAAGATTTACGCGCTATGTTTAGCTGGTTGAAAAAAGCTTAAGCAAAACAAGGATCTGAATGTAGAGACGTTGCAATGAAACGTCTCTACAATGATTTTGAAATTACGCAAAATTATTTTTCATGCTGCTATAGATGTTATTTGCTTTAGGTTTTGAGATAATCTGCAATGTACTCTCCATAGCGATCGCGCAACATTGGTTCGCGGAATTTGAATCCTAATGTTTTCTCTCGACAGGATAGAGATTTGCACAAGCAGCGAGAGACAGCTATTGATTCATATTCAGTGGTTTCGTAGTCCCAGGTAATTTCCTCATCGGCTTCAATATCGCCCAACGCAACGAAGTCATATCCCCCAAACTGATTGTTTCTTACTCCAGTATTTGGATCGCAAGAATGATTAATTACGACAGCAGGCTCATCTAGGTTGACATACAAATTAAAATCCATCTGAAAGGAATAAATTGTTCGTTGGGGAACTTCTTCAATTGGGATACCCACCACAACGGTTTCCCCTTTGGCAAATTTTCTCGTAGCAAATACTCCTCTTCCTTTCGCTGTTTCCTGAATCGTGACATGAAAATTGAGCTTTGCAGCTGAAATTGACTCTATTGTATTCATAGATAAAAACCTACTATGTTTAAATTTCTTGATTTCAAATTTCAAACTTGGTTTAGTTAGATTTCACTTTCGAGGTGAAAGCTTGTTAACTGCTCTGTACCTCAACTTTTGCTTCCGGCTCAATCTTTTGAGGGCTTTGACTTAGAAGCAGAGCAACTAAGACAAGAATCGCGCCAATTAGACCGCGTATTCCCAGATGTTCTCCCAGTAGCCAAAACGAGAAAATTGTGGCGAACAATGGCTCAAGTGTATAAAGTAAAGCTGTTTCGTCGGCTGAAACCCATTGCTGTGCTAATGTTTGCAACCAGATAACAGCAGCCGTCGCCAACAGCCCTAAGTAGACAATTACTCCCCAGTGCTGGTGAATTACCTCAAATTGGTTAAGAATTTGTGTATTATTCCAGAGCAGACCTAGCACCGCAATGAACAAAAGTTGAACACTGGTAAGCGTTAAGGTGGGGTGACGAGACGCAACCCGGTCTAGGAAAATGATGTAGCCTGCGTAGACAAAAGCATCAACCAACATCAACAGATCGCCAATTCCTAGTTCTCCCCCTTCCCAAAACATCACACCAATACCGATCACAGCGACTCCAGCAGCTAGGAAAGTTCTCAACGGTACGCGCTGACCACTCAGCCATGCTAGTAGCGGGACTATGAGTGCGTTCAAACTGCCAATGAATGCAGCCCGATTCGCTGGTATAGTCTTGAGTGCAATTGTTTCTATAGCTAAGAAAAAGAAAAGGAAAAGACCTAGTACTGTACCATCACGAAGTAAAAGTGCGTTAATATTACGTAAATTTACAGCAAAAACTGCTGCTGCTATGACAAAGCGTGTAGCAATCAATGCACTTGGTGGAAGACTACTAAGGATGTCTTTAGTCAATGGAAAAGTTGTAGCGCTAATTACATTAACAAGGATAAGCAGCATTATTCCTTTTAAACGCAACGTATTTTCAATTTGCATCAAATTAATTGATTGAATAATGTTTCTTTACATCCATAGAGAATGCGATCGCATAGAGAATATTGGTTTTGCTGCATCCAGTCAGCGCCTTCTGAATTGAGGATTTTTAATTGGGAAAGTTCTACGAAGTAAGTTGGCACAATAAAATCAAACTATGTAAATAAAAATGAACTAGGCTAAAACCCTTATACCTATTGCCTATTGACTATTTTCTATTGCCTTATCCCAACGACAATTATTTACGCCCACTTACTTAATCTGATTTTGGTAATTTCATGTCTTTTTTCACATTGCAATTAAAAGCTAAAAGAAGTTTGCATTAATCCAATCCAAATTGTATCATTTGCTGCGTTATGTTTAAAATTACTAATCTAGTCACAAAAATTCTGTCACTAAGTAGATACGAGAAAATAATTACAAATATTAGTAAACTGAAAATTTTTGCGATCGCCTACAGTAGAGGCTCTGCGCGATCGCTTTGTGATGGATATCTGCAAATCAGATTGCTACATAGCGCTTCTCGTACACTGCGGTAAGCCACTACACATCATCTATGGATGCGATGATTTTGCTATCACTTCCATTTCTCTTTCTTAAAAGGAGAGAGGCTTTGAGGCTTAGTCACCAACGCTAGCCGGAAGGGGGTGTTCTTATCCTATACAATTGAGAAACGCTATTTATAACCTCGTAAAATACAAAAACAAATAATTTATACTTGCAAAAAGGCTTTAATTCCACAACTACTAAAAAGATGCAGATATGAGAAAGTTTTTTAATTTCTGCTTCGAGGTTGAATTTTATCTAAAAATTGCTATTACTTGTACCATTGTTCAGCAAATATTTTATTGTCTTCACCACAGTTGTTTCAAGAAAAACTATGGAATTCAGGGATTTTGGGACAGGTTATTCAACACCCTAAATCCTCCTACAAAGAAGCCAGGAATTATGTTTCCTGTAGCTTATTTGGAGCAGATCACCATGAAGTTGTCTAATACTTTAGATTGATTGAGAACTTTAAATATATAAAACCAATCTTTTAATTT
This sequence comes from Nostoc sp., assembly GCF_036917775.1. Taxonomy (GTDB): domain Bacteria; phylum Cyanobacteriota; class Cyanobacteriia; order Cyanobacteriales; family Nostocaceae; genus Nostoc. Next base: position 39,016 of record NZ_JBALEQ010000067.1, on the reverse strand, counting down.
TTGGCTACAGTGTACACACAAGTCTTTTAAAATTGTCTCACAAGCTTTTTATTCCCCTAACTTCTCTTTTTAAGGAAAATCTCTTAAATTCTTCCTTTTTAAGGAGAATTTAGGAGGCTCTGCAACATTTTGGTTTTGTAGTCTGACTCATTAATTTTATGTCAAAAATTACCACCCCATTGTTCCTAGACTACCTTTAAATGGCCCGACAATATCAGAGGTAATCCATCCCCCATAAAAATCACCAGGTTGAGACATAACTAGCTCATCATTTACATAGCAAGCATCCATTAAACTAGGATAAAAAGCATAGGATTCTTGAATAGTTACAAAATCAGATGTGGGGTCAAAATATCGCCAAGCAGCGTTATTTATATACTTATCACCGATGCCTATATCATAATACTGACACTTACCTTTCCATTCACACCAACTTTTTTTAGGTGTTTCTATCAGATATTCTAGTTTAATATCTTCTGAAGGAATGTAATAAGAAGGAGGATGGCTAGTTTCTATGACTCTTTTAGCTTTACTTGTTTCTGCTAAAACAATATTATTAACAATTATCCGAATTGATTTGTTTGTATCTTCTAAACGAGCCGGACGTGGATAATCCCAAACTGACTCTTGACCGGGTTGTGGAGGAATAGGATCTGGTCTCATGGTTAATAATTTCCCGTTTTTATTTTGCGATTAAAATGCAAAGGTAGTTCGCATTAATCTAATTTCATTTTAGATGATTTTTCGTACTATTTCTCCTAGATTTTAGGCTAGTAATATGTTTACTGCCTCAACAAAAATTGAGCCTAGTGATTACAGGGAGAAATAGAAGATGTAAAAACTGCTATTCTGTAACTATTAGTATCCTGCAAATTATTTTTCTAAAACCTCATGTTGGGCTTAATGCTTGATATCTTGAACAATCCTAAAACCGGCGTGTTGATGAAAATTAGGACGGAACCAGTTGCGATAATATTTTAAAGCTTCTGTACCGTTAGTTATCCAGCATCCTCCTAACATCATCTGATGCTTATTATCAAAAAATATTGCAGAATTATCTTCGTAAAGAAAATGAGGCTTATATCCTGCGAAAGGATTTAAATTATCACTCAAGTGTTCCCAAACATTTCCGCGTAAATCGTACAAACCAGAATGACTTTTGGCGGTTTCTAACATTCCTACTGGACTAGGTGAGCCAAATTTTAAATTGATATTGTAATTGTCTACAGCTTCTACCAAAGCACTACTATAAGTTGCTAAATGATATTCGTTTTCACTCATTAAACGGGTATTTTTACCTTGCCAACGACAGTAAGCTATTGCTTCATAGTGATTGACCTCTACAGGCCAATCTAAAGGTAAGTCGATTTCATCAAACATGGCTCGATACTTGTAACTGCCATTTTGAGGTATCCAAAATTTGGGATATTGAATGTTGTTTTCAGTTTTCCAATGCCAAGATTCGTTATCCCAATACTCTTGATTTTCGTAGCCACCAGCCTTGACAAAATAACTAAAATCGGAATTGGTAATCAGATATTTACTGGCTAAAAAAGGTTCTACTTCAATAGTGCGATCGCCATAATCAATATCCCATCCATAGGTTAGATCGTCAAAAGCTTTACCCAGCTTTACTACCCCACCAGCAACTTGTATCATTTCGTTTTGAGCAGTGTAGCCATTAAAAGGGGCATATTGCCAGTTTTGAGGGCGTTTCACTCTCTCAATTGGTAATTGGCGAATTAACATCGAAGAGGTTTCAATATGAATACGCTGGTGTTCAATCCCCATCATTAGAGCCCAGAGGGGATGAGTAGGGTGAATTGGTAGAGTAATCTCAGTAGTTTTAATTACTTCAGAAATTACCGTATACGCTTGTTTTCGATACTCCCAAGTTTGTGCAACTTGTGGCCATTCCAAATGAGCGATCGCTTGATTTAATTCTTCTGCTATCTCTGGATCAACTCCAATTTCAAACAAAATTTCATAGTCTGGATTGATCCTTTTTTCTAATAATCCAACGCTAATTAATTTATTGATATAGAAAACAGCCGAATGTCCCAGATAGAAAATTAGAGGGTTTCTCAAAGGATCGGGATTGAGATAAAATGTATCTTCTCCTATTAAAGTTTTCATCAGCATATCTTCTAGTTGCCAAGCATTCTCAAAATAATTGAGGATAACTTGGCGATCGCAACTATCTAGTTTAGGCGGATGAGTAGATTGAAGACTGTTCATGATATAACTCAATTGCTATTATATAGACGATTAACTTTGCTTGATTTACTTGACATTAATCAAAAAATTGTTAATTCTTGATTGCATTCCGACTCTGTTGATATTTTCTAGATAGGTTAGATTTTGCTAAATGAAACATATCCATGAACAAAAAAAATGCCACTTACTTAAGCATTTATAAAATGGCTAAAAATGCTGAGATGTTGTAGGATAATCAATGCCTATCCGCCTTAAGTAAGTGCCATTTGTGAACAAAGCATAAGCTTTGTAAGTTAAGATTTAAAGCCTAATTCACGGATATATCTATTTATATTCAAACTTGGGGAAGCAAAATTTAAGCTTGGCAAAGAATTAACCCAAACCACTGATTGGGATCTGTCCAAGTTTTTAAAGTCTTCAGTCCATGTGTCTCCAGTTGTTTTTGCATAGTTACTAAATCAAACTTGCGAGAAATTTCGGTGAGAATGCTCTCTCCATCTGCAAAGGCAACTTGCAAATCTAGCGTTTCTAAAGATATCTCATGACTCTTTTGGCAATGCAGATACATTTCTATTTGAGCATCATTTTGATTGTAAATAGCTTGGTGAGTGAATAAGCTGAGGTCAAAATTACCTTGAAAACGCCAATTTAAATGAGAAAGGATATTTAAATTAAAAGCAGCCGTTACTCCCTGACTATCATTATAAGCTGGCTCCAAAATTTCCTTGGGTTTTTGTAAATCAATCCCCAAAAGAAAGTAGTCGCCTGCTTGCAAAGTCCTAGTAATTTGGCTTAAAAAATTATCACATTCTCGGGGATTAAAATTTCCAAGAGAACTGCCTAAGAAAAAAATCATCCTTGATGCTGCAAATGTTGATTCTAGCTTCGTTAAGGCTTGTTCGTAGGTTCCTATTAATCCCTCAACAAAGAAATTTGGATATTTATGTTGTAATTTGATTACGCTAGATTTAAGGATGCCATGACTAACATCAATGGGTATATATCTACAGTGGCTTGCAATTTTTTGGTAAGCATCTAGCAAAAAAAGAGTTTTTGTAGAACTGCCACTGCCTAACTCTACAAGTTCACAATTACCTGTTATCTGAGCTATTTCATCGGCATATTCGCTTAAAATCCATGCTTCTGTTCGTGTTGGGTAATATTCTGATAATTCGCATATTTGTTCAAATAGTTCTGAGCCGTAATCATCATAAAAATATTTAGGGGGTAAAGTTTTGTGACTTTGAATTAATCCTTGGATGACATCTTCACCTTCATTGTTGAGAACTCGATCGTTCTCATTGAGAGATTTTAGATATGTAGCTAACATTGTGTCAATATATCTAGTTCTGAATGAAGTATTTAATATGACATATTTAGTATTTAATAGCAAGGTTTATTTCTAAGTAATTAATAATAAATTAAAATACGAAAAACCTCTAGATTTAGTGTGGTATTTAAGCAGGCTTTACTAATTTAATACTTGCTAATTTATTCAACTTTGAGCTAATAAATAAGTCGTTAGGAATAGACATAACTACACTGTTAGAGGTAAACATTATCTGCTACCAAAAAATGGCGAAACACATAAGTTATCTTTATTGATGACAACTTAAATTTTAGTTAAAAATAATTGGAGCTTTGGTAGCGATCGCAAAACCCAAAGAACTCTTATTTTTATTTTATTAGATAACTAAACTTTATCGAAGTATGAGCTTTGTCAAGTAACAAGTTATCTATTTTTTATTTCATAAAAGTTAAATGATTTGCGATCGCTTAACTCAAAAAAATTGTGTTTTTTATCCCGTTTTTTGCTTAACTCTTCTCCTGTCAAAGACGCTATGCTAGGGTGTATACACAAGTCTTTTAAAGTTGTCCCACAGTATTTAGATTTCCTCTACCGTAATAGTATAGGACTTATGCCAAATTACACGCAGTAGGGGCAATTCATGAATTTACCCTACCCAATAATCAAAGTTTGGACTATTCTTTGCGTAAGTCCTGTAAGAGCCTTTTTAAGGTGAATTCAGGAGGATATAATGTCGTTTTGTACCTTGTACAGAGTTGTATGTACACCTTAGCCGAAAAGGATAAAGGCTTTGAATTTTACTGTCCTTCCCTGCAATTTTTATGCAATTGAGAATTGCTATATGGTATTAAGTAGGTATTTAAAATTAAACATAATAGTAAAGTTAATCATAGTAAAATTAAACATAAAATAAAATCCTACTTTTGAGAGATAAATCGCTCAAAAGTAGGATTATTAGGACTAAAGTCCTTACTACAAACTTTAATTTATTTAGGCTTAGTTACTTATCTTTTATAGTCATCAGAGAGATTTACAAGTAGGAGTTTCAATAAATTTCGTGCAACTAATTTGGAGAAGCATACGGCGATGCCTTCACAGTAGGCATCGCGGATTTTAGATAAAATCTAAAATCCCAAATCGAGTTACCGATTCACCGCCGCAGCTTCTCTTGCTGCTGCTGCTTGATCTGGGTGGATACCCAAGCGGGTGAGATTAATCCGACCTTTGTTATCAATTTCGCGGACTTTGATAATCACTTCATCGCCCACCGCTACTTCATCCTCAACTTTGCCAACGCGGTAGTCAGCTAGTTGTGAGATGTGGATCATTCCTTCTTTCCCAGGCAGAAATTCCACAAATGCACCTATCGGTATAATCCGAGTAATGCGTCCTGCATAGACATCCCCTTCGTGGAGCTTGCGCGTCATGCCTTGGATGATATTTCTGGCTCTCTTGGCCTTGTTCTCATCCACAGCCGAAATTGTCACGGTGCCATCATCTTCGATGTCAATTTTTGCACCAGTTTCCTCTGTGATACCCTTAATAGTCTTGCCTCCAGGCCCGATGACCAGACCAATCATATCTGAGTCAATCTTGATTGTTAACAGACGTGGGGCATAAGGTGAGGTTTCAATCCGTGGCGTGTCAATGCAGGCGAGCATTTTCTCCAGAATGTGCAACCTGGCTGCTTTGGCTTGGTGGACGGCTTGGGAAATAACATCCAATGACAAACCGGGGATTTTCATATCCATTTGCAAGGCGGTAATTCCGGTATCCGTCCCGGCAACCTTGAAGTCCATATCGCCCAAAAAGTCTTCAATGCCCTGAATGTCGGTGAGGATTCGTACTTCGTCCCCATCCTTAATCAGACCCATTGCTGCGCCACTGACGGGTTTCAGAATTGGTACACCAGCATCCATGAGGGCGAGGGTGGAACCGCAGACTGAACCCATTGAGGTGGAACCGTTGGAAGAAAGTACTTCCGATACGATGCGAATCACATAGGGAAATTGTTCTTTTGAGGGTAACACAGGAATTAGCGATCGCTCTGCTAATGCCCCGTGACCAATTTCACGCCTTCCTGGAGAACGCATTGGCTTGGTTTCCCCGACTGAGAACGGCGGGAAGTTGTAATGATGCAGATAACGCTTATGTTGGTCTAACTGCATATCATCGTTGAGGTTTTGAGCATCACCCGGTGTACCCAAAGTACAAGTGGATAATACTTGAGTTAGTTCCCGGTTAAATAAACCGCTACCGTGGACTCGCTTTGGTAAGACACCAACTAAACAAGAAACACGACGCACTTCATCGAGTTTGCGACCATCAACGCGAACGTTATCTTCGATGATTTGCCGCCGCATGAAGTACTTGGTAATATCTTTAAAAGTGTTACCAAGTGCCTTGCTATTTGCAGTTGCGGCAACTCGAATTGGGTCTTCTTCTGGCAGTTCTTTAATCGTCGTGGCAATTTCATCCTTGACGACATCTAAAGCTGCATCGCGTTCGGGTTTGGTGAAGGTAAATTGAGACAGGATTTTCTTAATCTGGCCGCTAGCGCGATCGCGGATATAATTTTCTAGCGTCTGGTCTACTTCTGGTGGCCCTTCTTGCACTATGACCAGACCCAGTTCTGCTACTAAATCTTGCTGCGCTTTGATTAAGTCCCGCACTGCTTCATAACCAAAGTCAATTGCCTCGATGATATCTCGCTCTGGCAACTGATTGGCTCCCGCTTCCACCATGATTACGCCATGTGGTGAACCGGCTACTACCAGATCCAAATCTCCGGCTTCAATTTCTGCATAAGTGGGGTTAATAATGAAATCATCTCCCACTAAACCAACGCGAACTGCTGCCATTGGCCCATTAAAAGGAATCTGGGCAATCAGGGTAGCGATGGAAGCGCCTGTAACTGCTAGCACATCGGGTGGAACCAACTCGTCCATCGATAGCGTTAAGGCGATAATTTGCAGGTCATCCCGTAACCATGAAGGGAACAAGGGACGCATGGGACGGTCTATAAGACGGCTGGTGAGAATTGTTTTTTCTGGTGGACGACCTTCCCGCCGCATGATCCCGCCGGGAATCCTACCAGCTGCATACAGTCTTTCTTCGTAATCTACTGTGAGGGGAAGAAAATCAATGCCTTCTCTGGCTTGCGATCGCGTAGCTGTCACTAAAACGGATGTGTCCCCTGATTCTATCAAAACCGACCCACCTGCCTGGGGAGCTAGCAAGCCTACTTTCAGTCGAATATCCCTGCCATCGAAGGATATTGACTTATCAACTTCTGCCATTCAGTTCTTTTTCCTTCTCTTTCGCTATTCTCTTTCTGTGGCAATCCTAACATTTATGCACTAGGGCTGACTTCTAGTACATACAAAGATAGAGAAGTGTTCAAGCCAAAGCACGATACATCATCAGCGCATCTACCACTTGTTCATCTCCTAGCTTCGCCGCACGCGGAATTCGTCCAATAATCTCAAATCCTAACGATTGCCAAAGGGTAATTGAAGGTATATTAGTTTCAAAGACCAAATTGAACATTACTGCTTCGTAGCCCAGGTTTGCTGCTATCAAGAGCATAGCCTCCCCCATAAACCGCCCGATCCCCTGACCGCGTAACCCAGGTTGTACAATAAAACCAGCGTTGCAAATATGGCAACACCGACCAGGGAAATTTGGTTTTAAATAAAACGCCCCTAATATTTCTTTGGGCTTGTGTGTAGCATCCTTACCAGATGTCCTGACAACAAAGGCATCCTTGCTTAACCAGTAAGTTGAAAATTCTGCCTGAGATAGAGGTTGCCTTTGGGGATAAGTTTTACCTTCAACAATTACAACATTGAGTAATGTTCTTACAACCTCCTGTTCTTGAGGATGAATATAATCTAGTTCTACTGTTATGTTATTTTTTATAACTTTAACAATGGGGAAATTCATTACTAATAATATTTATACAGAATGATTATTTGAAAATTATTTGTGTACAATGATTTGATTATAAATGCTATTGGCAAGATTTAATAATTAGAGTTTTGCGAGTTAAATTATTTAATTTTACGAGAATCTGAGTAGTTAGCAAATGGCGATTTTACACGGGAATTGGTTATTACAAAGTCAAAAAGGTTGTTTATTTATTTGGGGAGAAACTTGGCGATCGCTACGAGCGAATTTTGAGTCTAATGGATCTGGAGATATACCCCTACATCCATTGGCAATGACATCAGTGGAGTTGAGTGAGTGGTTAGTTTCCCAGAACATGGCGATTACCAACTTCATCCAGAAACCCCAAGTTGCGAATGCTACTACTGGACGAACACGTAAAACCGTCAGTACGACTGAGATAAAGTTACCAACGCATTCACAAATCATTGCCCTACCAACTCATATCGCTGAAAATACTGTAGAAGGAACATCTGCAATTTTCCCCATACATTCTGCCAGCTTGGGACTAGACACAGACTCCCCGCAATATTTACAACCGTGGCAAGTTGAGGGTTTTTGTCTTAACCCCAGCGAAGCAGTAAAATTTCTCGCTGCTATTCCCCTAAATGCTGCAAAAGGGGAAGATGCCTTTTTAGGAGGAGATTTACGTTTTTGGTCGCAAGTTTCCCGATGGAGTTTAGATTTAATCTCGCGGTGTAAGTTTTTACCAAGAATTGAACAGCAATCAGACGGTGCATTTGCTGCTAAATGGCAAGTACTTCTAGACAGTGCTGTAGATGGAACTCGCCTAGAAAAATTTTCTGTGGATATGCCATTGGTTTGTCGCACTTATCAGGGAGATGGGGGAGACAAGGAGGACAAGGAGACAAGGGGACAAGGGGACAAGGAAAATAACCATGCCGAATGCCCAATGTATGTAGATTTTCCAGCCGAACCTCAAGAATTACTTTTGGGATTTCTCAACAGTACGATAGATAAGCAACTGCGAGGGATGCTAGGTTCTCAGCCTCCAATGGAAGCGAAAGTGATGGCATCTTTACCAGGTGGAGTGCGACAGTGGTTGCAAGGCTTAACTAGTGAATCTAGTACAGTTAACGCAGATGCTATTGAAGTGGAACGACTGGAAGCGGCACTGAAGGCTTGGACGATGCCGCTACAGTACCAATTAACTCTTAAAACTCTATTTCGTACTTGTTTTCAACTGCGTTCTCCAGAGTCAGGTGAAACAGATTGGACATTGGCGTATTTTCTGCAAGCAGCTGACGATCCTGAGTTTGTGGTGGATGCGGCAACTATTTGGAACAATCCAGTTGAACGTTTGGTTTATGAAAATCGGACAATTGAGCAACCACAGGAAACCTTTTTGCGAGGTTTGGGGCTAGCTTCTCGATTATATCCAGCGATCGCACCCAGTTTTGAAACCGAATATCCCCAATTTTCTCGGATCACCCCCATGCAAGCTTATGAGTTTATCAAAGCTGTAGCTTGGAGGTTAGAAGACAGTGGTTTAGGAGTAATTTTGCCTCCTAGTTTGGCGAACCGCGAAGGATGGGCAAATCGTTTGGGTTTGAAAATTACTGCCGAAACCCCAAAGAAAAAGCAGGGACGTTTAGGGTTACAAAGTCTGCTAAATTTCCAATGGCAATTGGCAATTGGTGGACAAACTATTTCTAAAGCCGAGTTTGATAAACTTGTGGCTTTAAATAGTCCGCTAGTAGAAATTAACGGCGAGTGGGTGGAATTACGGCCTCAAGACATCAAGACAGCCCAAACCTTTTTTACCACTCGCAAAGACCAAATGGCCCTTTCCTTGGAAGATGCCTTGCGTTTCAGTACAGGGGATACCCAAGTAATTGAAAAATTACCAGTGGTCAGCTTTGAGGCATCTGGAGCATTGCAAGAGTTGATTGGGGCGTTAAGTAATAATCAAGCGATCGCACCTTTACCTACACCAGCAGGCTTTAAAGGGCAGTTACGGCCTTATCAAGAACGTGGTGCAGCTTGGCTGTCCTTCTTAGAACGTTGGGGCTTAGGCGCGTGTCTTGCCGACGATATGGGACTCGGTAAAACCGTGCAGTTTATTGCTTTTTTGCTACATCTAAAAGAACAGGATGTACTAGAAAATCCAACACTATTAGTTTGTCCAACTTCTGTTTTAGGTAACTGGGAAAGAGAAGTCAATAAATTTGCACCAAGCCTGAAAATTTTGCAATATCACGGTGACAAACGCCCAAAAGGGAAAGTATTTTTAGAAGCAGTAAAAAAACATGATTTAATCGTTACTAGCTACTCACTGCTTCATCGAGATATCAAATCATTGCAAAGTGTCTCTTGGCAGATAATTGTTTTAGACGAAGCCCAAAATGTGAAAAACCCAGAGGCGAAGCAGTCAAAAGCAGTGCGGGAACTAGAAGCGACATTTCGCATTGCATTGACGGGGACACCAGTAGAAAATAGGCTGCAAGAACTATGGTCTATTTTAGATTTTCTAAATCCAGGGTATTTAGGCAATAAGCAATTTTTCCAGCGTCGGTTTGCCATGCCAATTGAAAAGTATGGGGATACCGCTTCTTTGACTCAGTTACGTTCATTAGTGCAACCATTTATACTGCGGCGATTGAAGAGCGATCGGGACATCATTCAAGACTTACCAGATAAGCAAGAAATGACCGTATTTTGCGGTTTAACTGGTGAACAAGCCGCACTTTATCAACAAGTTGTAGAACAATCTTTAGCAGAGATAGAATCTGCTGAAGGATTGCAACGTCGGGGAATGATTTTAGCTTTGCTAATCAAACTTAAACAAATCTGCAATCACCCAGCCCAATATTTGAAACATGCGACATTAGAGCAACATAATTCAGCCAAACTACTGCGGCTAGAAGAGATGTTAGAAGAAGTTTTAGCAGAAGGCGATCGCGCTTTAATCTTCACACAATTTGCTGAGTGGGGTAAATTACTTAAACCCTATTTAGAAAAACAGCTAGGTCGAGAAATATTCTTTTTATATGGCAGCACCAGCAAAAAACAACGTGAGGAAATGATTGACCGTTTCCAACACGATCCTCAAGGGCCACCGATTATGATTCTTTCTCTGAAAGCGGGTGGAGTCGGTCTGAATTTAACACGAGCAAATCATGTATTCCACTTTGATAGATGGTGGAATCCAGCCGTGGAAAATCAAGCCACAGATAGAGTATTTCGGATTGGTCAAACTCGCAATGTACAAGTACATAAATTTGTTTGCACGGGCACTTTAGAAGAAAAAATTCATGACATGATTGAAAGTAAAAAACAACTGGCTGAACAAGTTGTGGGTGCTGGTGAAGAATGGTTGACTGAACTGGATACAGACCAACTTCGCAACTTACTAATACTTGACCGCAGTGCAGTAATTGATGATGATGCAGAATAAGTTTTTAGTAAGGACTTTAGTCTTTAATTTGAGTGCTAAAGCGCTCACTACGAACTCACACCGATATAGCAGACTACTAAATTTTTGAATTAATTATGACTAATTACACATTACAAGCAAGCCGAGAATGGTGGTCGCAACAATGGTTAGACTTACTAGATTCTTATCGCTTTAAAAAACGTTTAGAACGTGCGAGAAATTATGCTCGTCAAGGAAATGTTCTCAGCATCGAATTTAAAGGTGCAAAAGTATTAGCTAGAGTGCAAGGTAGTGAAGTAGAACCTTATAAAGTTTCTCTTTCCCTTGAACCTTTTAGCGATGAACAGTGGGGTTATGTAATTGAAACCATGTCCCAAAGGGCAATTTTTGCTGCCAAACTACTAGCTGGAGAAATGCCACAAAATATAGAAGAAGTCTTCACGGCTAATGGTCTTTCGATATTTCCTTTTACCCTTGCTGATGTCCAGAGTAAATGCTCGTGTCCTGATAAAGCAAATCCCTGTAAACACATTGGTGCCTTGTACTATCAGTTAGGCGATCGCTTCAGTGAAGACCCTTTTGTATTATTTCAATTGCGCGGACGCACTAAAGAGAAAATTATCAGCGATTTACGTCAATTACGTAGCGCCAAGATTCAACCCAATACCATAGAAACGCCTGATATCCAACAGTCAATTCCTAATAACAAGTACTCGGTAAAAATCGATTCTTTCTGGCAATACAATGAGCCATTAGAGTCATCCTTGGTAGTGATTGCACCATCCACTAGCGAGATGGTATTAGATGTATTAGGAGCAATCCCCCTAGCGAAGGAAGAGGAAAATGCAGTAAGTTCAACTTCAAGTGATGTGGTAATGAAGTATTTGAATACAGTTTACAGAGATGTGAGCCAGAAGGCTTTTTTAGCAGCGATGAATGTGGGAGGAAGCTGATACTAATTCAGAATTACGAATTACGAATTACCTTAGCCCATTCCCGCACTGCCTGACGAATTGCCCTTCTGCCATCTGCCCGATTTTGCTCAATCAGTTTCGGCAGATATCGAATTTCTAAAGTAGGAAACACTAAACTCTTCTCTGACTCGACATATTCCCCATTTTGCAGGAGATAAATCTTTAGTTCACCAGAATCATAACACCAGAGTTCTGGTACTCCTAAGCGGGCATAAATGGGAAAACGATCTAAAGATTTACTGGTAACATCAATTTCCAGTGCCAAATCAGGCGGTGGGTCTTGTTTTAAGTCTAGATCCAATCTACCGCGAATCGCAGCTTCATTCTGGAAATAGAAGCAGTTATCTGACTCTACCCCTGCCATTCGGCTTTCTCGCTTCCAAGTAGTCGAGCCATAACTTTCATAATCTATAGCCAACTCTTCAGCGATGTCTTTGACCAAATCGCTAATTACCTCTTTGTAATGTTCGTGTTCAGGTAAAGGTGTCATAATTTCTAAGGTGGTGCGATCGTAAGCTAACCGTGCTGCGCGATGCTCTCCCAAATCTTTTAAAAGATTTTCAAACTGCTGCCAGCTAATGTCATAAAGCATTACTCGGTCTGCTCGATTCTTTGCGACTGTCATTGTTACGACCTCCAGAATGTTTTATTGTCCAAACTCAAGCCTAGCTTGTTCTACCAAATTCGCTGTCACAAGCTCTTGTCCTGCTTCACGAGCCAGCTGTTCAATTCTGGCTTTAGCTTGAGAGCGGACAAAAAAGGGAATATTTTGCAATTTTTCCTTAGCTTCAGATGTCCATCGTAAAGCATCAATAAAATTGGAATCGCTCATGGTATTAATGACCTTGGTAAGTCGTTCAGTTTAATCAATAGGTTTACTAATTTTCCTATAAAAAAAGCCCTTGCTTTTACGCAAGAGCTTTTAAATTATTTAGTTGTCAGTGATGAAATAAACTTTACAACCTAATCTAGGTCGTCCATGAACATCACTGGCTCAGTCTCACGGTTAATTCCTTTCTCAAAACCACCAGCCGCAGCCCGTGCGCGACCAGCGTGCCACAAGTGACCAACTAGGAAGAAGAATCCTAGTACGAAGTGAGAAGTCGCCAACCAAGCACGAGGAGATACGTAGTTGAAGGAGTTAATTTCAGTAGCCACACCACCCACGGAGTTCAAAGAACCCAGAGGAGCGTGGGTCATGTATTCAGCAGCGCGACGAGCTTGCCAAGGCTGAATATCGTTCTTGATTTTTTCCAAGTCAAGACCGTTGGGGCCACGTAGAGGCTCCAACCAAGGGCCACGGAAATCCCAGAAGCGCATGGTTTCACCACCGAAGATGATTTCACCAGTTGGAGAGCGCATCAGGTATTTACCTAGACCTGTGGGGCCTTGGGCAGAACCGACGTTAGCACCCAAGCGTTGGTCACGAATCAAGAAGGTCAAAGCTTGAGCTTGAGAAGCTTCAGGACCTGTAGGGCCAAAGAATTCGCTAGGATAAACGGTGTTGTTGAACCAAACAAAGATTGAGGCAATAAAGCCCATCAGGGAAAGAGCGCCCAAGCTGTAGGAGAGATAAGCCTCACCAGACCAGATGGATGCACGACGTGACCAAGCAAAAGGCTTGGTAAGAATGTGGAAAACGCCGCCAGCAATACAGATAAAGGCAATCCAAATGTGACCGCCGACCACATCTTCTAAGTTATCAACGCTGACAATCCAGCCTTCGCCACCGAAGGGAGACTTGATTACATAACCGAAGATAACTGCTGGGTTCAATGTCGGATTAGTAATAACACGAACGTCACCACCGCCTGGTGCCCAAGTGTCATACAAACCACCGAAGAACATTGCTTTTAGAACCAACAGCAACGCACCACATCCTAAAATAATCAGGTGGAAGCCGATGATGTTGGTCATCTTGTTCTTGTCTTTCCAGTCGTAACCAAAGAAAGAAGAGTATTCTTCTAAGGTTTCTGGACCACGAACGGCATGATAGATACCGCCAAAGCCAAGGACGGCTGAAGAAATTAGGTGGAGTACACCGACCACAAAGTAGGGGAAGGTGTCGATAACTTCACCACCAGCACCAACGCCCCAACCTTGGGTAGCGAGGTGAGGTAACAGGATCAAGCCCTGTTCGTACATGGGTTTTTCAGGAACGAAGTGAGCGACTTCAAACAAAGTCATCGCTCCTGCCCAGAATACAATCAAGCCAGCATGGGCAACGTGAGCGCCCAGGAGTTTGCCGGATAGATTAATTAAACGCGCATTACCAGACCACCAGGCAAAGCCAGTAGATTCTTGGTCGCGTCCAGTGCCGCCTAATATATTTGGTCTATTAGAGAGCGTTACCACGTGGTAATACCTCCTCAGGGAATACAAATTGTTCGTGGGGTTGATCTTGAGGAGCCATCCAAGCGCGGATACCCTCGTTCAGCAAAATGTTTTTGGTATAGAAGGTTTCAAACTCAGGGTCTTCCGCCGCCCGTAATTCTTGGGAGACGAAATCATAAGCTCGTAGGTTGAGTGCTAAACCGACGATGCCGACGGCACTCATCCACAAACCTGTGACTGGCACGAACAACATAAAAAAGTGCAACCAGCGTTTGTTTGAGAAAGCAATCCCGAAAATCTGTGACCAGAAACGGTTTGCTGTCACCATTGAATAGGTTTCTTCTGACTGGGTGGGATTGAAGGCGCGGAAGGTGTTAGCTCCATCTCCGTCTTCAAACAAGGTGTTTTCTACTGTTGCACCGTGAATAGCACACAGTAGCGCACCACCCAATACACCAGCAACACCCATCATGTGGAAGGGGTTGAGTGTCCAGTTGTGGAAGCCTTGCAAGAATAGCAGGAACCGGAAAATTGCCGCTACGCCAAAGCTGGGTGCAAAGAACCAGCTTGATTGTCCCAAGGGGTACATCAGGAATACGCTGACGAATACTGCAATGGGAGCTGAGAAGGCGAGGGCGTTATAAGGACGGATTCCTACTAGACGCGCAATTTCAAATTGCCGTAACATGAAGCCAATCAAACCGAAGGCTCCGTGTAGGGCAACGAATGGCCACAAGCCACCCAGTTGGAACCAACGGGTGAGGTCGCCTTGAGCTTCTGGTCCCCATAACAGCAATAGGGAATGTCCCATGCTGTCGGCGGGGGTGGATACTGCCACTGTTAGGAAGTTAGCACCTTCTAGGTAGGAGGAGGCTAATCCGTGGGTGTACCAAGAGGTGACGAAGGTGGTGCCGGTCAGCCAACCGCCTAGTGCTAGGAAGGCGCAGGGGAACAACAGTATCCCTGACCAACCTACGAATACGAAGCGATCGCGCTTGAGCCAGTCGTCTAGAACGTCAAACCACCCTCTACTGGGCGCACGTCCAACTGCGATGGTCATCGGACTAAAATCCTCTTTTTTTACTAAAATTGCAACGTTTCTAAGGCAATACGGAGAGCCAATGTAACCGGCTGCCGTGAGGAATTAACGTTTTTTTTGACAATCTCAACTGCTTTTAAGCGACTGAGATTCTGAGAAGTTGCTGACCTGTGAAATCAGTATTTCTCTTTCTTTATGCCATTACACGTACCATCAGCTAGTAATCTAGCTTCTGGTAACTTAATGATTCTTAACTTATCACACTACTCAGGGTTTTTGCCTGATACACAGAAGCAAATCTAGGCATGAAACACGAACCTTATAAATAATATGAATATCAGAAATTTTACAATTTGACACAACTTTTCTCAGAAATGTAAGAAAATTTAGTCTAGATGGACGTAGCTAGGTAACTCATTTCCAGGAAGTCGAAAAGAGGCAGGGGGAAGGGAAGAAAGAATTTTTATCCGCCCGTGAGTAAAGAAATCATAATATAACGTCCCCTCACAAATAAATTATATGGGTCGCAGTAGGCAGGAGCGCAGCTGAGTTTTTGTCAACAATGTTTGGTAAAATAATCAAGCAGCAGAGCCTCTAAAGTGTTCTTTAGGTGAATGACTAGCCTTCAATTTAGTCAAGTTCTGTCTAGTAGCATTCAGTGTGCGAGTATTTCACAGCGAGTATCTCACAGGCAATTGTAGTTAAATGACGACATCAACAACGATTAACAAAGGCGATCGCCTCCTGCATCAAAATGTTCTCGGTTCTCGTCGGTTCAGTAACTACTGGTGGGCAACTATTGTTACCTTGGGAGCAAGCGGCTTTTTATTGGCTGGGATATCCAGCTACTTAAAAGTTAATTTACTCATAGTTTCCGATCCAACTCAACTAGTATTTATCCCCCAAGGCTTGGTGATGGGATTATATGGTACTGCTGGCTTGCTATTAGCCACATACCTATGGCTAGTGATTTTATTGGATGTGGGTGGCGGCTACAACGAATTTAATCAGGAAACTGGCACAATCAAAATCTTCCGTTGGGGTTTTCCTGGCAAAAACCGCCGAATTGAGATTGATAGCCGCATAGAAGATGTGCAATCTGTGCGAATAGCCGTCAAAGAAGGTCTTAATCCCCTTCGCGCCCTTTATCTACGCATTAAGGGGCGGCGAGATATTCCCTTAACACGGGTTGGACAACCCCTATCTTTAACAGAGTTAGAAACAGAAGGTGCGAAGTTAGCCCGCTTTTTGGGAGTATCGTTAGAAGGGCTTTAAGAGATTAGAGCATAGGGTATAGGGCATAGAAGGCAGAGGTGCGGAGGGGAAAGATTTACTGTAACTTTTCCCCATTCCCCATTCCCCATTCCCCATTCCCTCTTGAAACGATAAGATACTCTGGTTAAATCAGTAACTGGCAATGCGGTTAAAAATTTCACAATTTTTGCTTTCTCTTGTGCTTATCACTGCTGTGATGCTTGGAGGATGTTCAACACAGCAGGTAGCTTCTAATACCTCTTCTCCAACCTCGACAGCTACTTCGACTACCCAGACGACTACTGAAGCAACATCTGTATCTCAAACTAGTAGTGAGAGTATTCCTGGAACCACTGGTTTACCACGTCTTGAAGGCAAGGCAACTGTGGTAATGACGGTTAAAGGTTCGCCCATTACTATCGAAGTAGATGGCACTAATGCCCCCATTACAGCTGGTAACTTCGTAGATTTAGTTCAAAAGGGTGTTTACGATGGTTTAGCTTTCCATCGAGTTGTACGCGAACCCCAACCGTTTGTAGTTCAAGGGGGCGATCCCCAAAGCAAAAACCCGAAAGTTCCAGCAGATCAGCTGGGAACGGGTAGCTATATTGACCCAAAAACGGGAAATGCTCGCTATATACCTTTAGAAGTTAAGCCGAAAGGTTCGGATACTCCGCTTTACAACAAACCATTTGATGCTACTGCTCAACCCGTCGTATTGCCCCATAAACAGGGTGCAGTAGCGATGGCGCGATCGCAAGCACCAGATTCGGCTTCTGCTCAGTTTTACTTTGCGTTGGCGGATCTAGCCTTCTTGGATGGTAACTACGCCGTGTTTGGCAATGTCACTCAAGGCTTTGACGTAGTGAACAAAATTCAGCAAGGCGATCGCATTGACTCTGCTAAAGTCACCCAAGGGGCTGAAAATCTGAAAACAGCAGGGCAATAGGAAGAGAGCAGGGGGAGCAGGGGAGGCAGAGGAAGCAGGGGGAGAATAACTACTACTAACTCCTAACTCCTAAATTTAGTGAAAGTTCTTGTCACTGGTATTGGTCTAGTTTCCGCCTTGGGTGGAAGTTTAGACGATAATTGGAAAAATCTGATAGCAGGTAAATCTGGAATTAGATTACATCAGCCATTTCCAGAAATAAAACCACTTCCCCTAGGTTTAATTGCTCAACAACCATTTGAGTTGACAATGTTAACTCAGATGGTTGTTTCTTCTACTTTGCGAGATGCTGGGTTAGTTGCACCTTTAGCTGATTGTGCTGTCGTCATTGGATCGAGTCGCTCTTATCAAGCATCTTGGGAGATGTTGGCGCGGCAAATGTATAAAGATGGGGAAAATTTGCAGGTTTCCGATTTTGGAAATTGGTTAGAGATATTACCTCATATCAATGCGATCGCAGCTGCAAGGCAAATCGGTTCAACAGGTATGGTTTTGGCACCGATGGCAGCTTGTGCAACTGGAATTTGGTCTATCGCCCAAGCAGCTTTACTTATCCAAACTGGGCAATGCCAACAGGCGATCGCAGGTGCAGTGGAAGCACCGATTACACCCCTAACTTTAGCTGGGTTTCAGCAGATGGGTGCTTTGGCAAAAACTGGGGCTTATCCCTTTGATTTGCAGCGAGAAGGCTTAGTTTTGGGCGAAGGTGCGGCTGTGTTTGTCTTGGAATCCGCCGAGTTGGCAAAGCAGCGACAAGCAAAAGTGTATGGTGAAATTCTCGGTTTCGGCTTAACTAACGACGCATATCATAGTAATTCACCGGAACCTGAAGGGAAAAGTGCGATCGCAGCTATCAAACAATGTCTAGAACGTAGTTGTCTATCACCAAGCGATATTGATTACATTCATGCTCATGGTACAGCAACCCAGCTAAATGACCAGATGGAGAGTATGGTAATCCAGCACTTGTTTCCCCAAGGCGTGGCAGTTAGTTCTACCAAAGGAAGCACAGGTCATACATTAGGAGCATCGGGAGCATTAGGCGTAGCTTTTTCTCTCATGGCATTGAAGCATCAAATATTACCGCCTTGTGTAGGATTGCAGCAGCCAGAATTTGATTTAGAAATAGTTACAGCAGCACGTCTAAGTAAAATTAGGCGGGTTTTATGTTTGAGTTTTGGCTTTGGTGGACAGAATGTAGCGATCGCGTTAGCTAAGTCCCCATAGTACTTTGTACTTGAAGCACATTATAAAATATAAAACTGTAACAAAAACTACAAAATCACCACTTCTCCCAAAAAAAGGATAAGCTAGTTACAGAATGATATCCGGTTCGTAAAGATACCGTGATTAGGAGAAAATTTTATGATTTCAAAATCACTACTACCGCTAGAACCTGCTTCTCCAGCGCATATATGTCCATTTGACCAAGCCTGTAGTTACTTAGAAGCGGCAGCTAAAGAATTAAATTTAAATCAAGGTTTGCTGGAAATCCTCAGCCACCCGCGTAAGGTTGTCACAGTTTCCATTCCCGTGAAACTAGATAATGGGGAAATACAGGTTCTCGCTGGACACCGGGTACAGCACTGCGATGTCTTAGGCCCTTACAAAGGCGGAATTCGTTATCATCCAGCTGTGACATTGCGCGAAGTATCGGCTTTGGCAATGCTAATGACCTGGAAATGTGCATTGTTAGGTATTCCTTATGGTGGTGGTAAAGGTGGCATTGCCATAGATCCAAAACGCTACAGTGTTGGCGAATTAGAGCGAATCAGCCGCCGTTATATCAGCGAGTTAATTAAAGATATTGGGCCTTCTGTAGATATTCCTGCGCCAGATATGGGGACTTCAGCCCGTGAAATGGCTTGGATGATGGACACTTACTCAGTAAATGTTGGTCATGCTGTACCAGGGGTTGTGACTGGTAAACCGCTTTCCATTGGTGGTTCACTGGGGCGAGAAATGGCAACTGGACGTGGCACGATGATTATTGTGCGTGAGGCACTAGCAGATCAAGGTAAATCCTTAGTAGGAGTGCGAGTAGCTATTCAGGGTTTTGGTAATGTCGGTGGTGCTGCTGCTGAATTACTACATGAAGCAGGCGCAAAAATTATCGCTGTTTCAACAGGTGCTGGGGGAATATTTTCCGAAGCTGGCCTTGATATTCCGGCGTTGAAAATCTACGCTGCTGAAAATGGTAAGAGTATTATGGGTTTCCCGCAATCTGTACCAATTAGCAATGCAGATTTATTAACTTTACCCTGCGATGTCTTAATACCAGCGGCTTTAGAAAACCAGATCACACAAGAAAATGTGAATCAGGTGCAAGCGCAAATTATCGCAGAAGCAGCTAACGGGCCGGTTACTCTTGAGGCTAACTTGGCGTTAGAAGCGCGGGGTGTGACGGTATTACCAGACATCTTAGCGAATGCTGGCGGTGTGGTAGTCAGTTATTTAGAGTGGGTACAGGGTCTTTCTTATGTATTTTGGGATGAGGAGCGAGTTAACCGCGAAATGGAGCATTTGATGGTGCAAGCCTACCGCAAGGTGATTCAGCAGTCTAATAAGCGGCAAATTTCTTTAAGATTAGCAGCTTACACTTTAGGGGTGGGTAGAGTTTCCCAGGCCCTAACTGACAGAGGTCTTTATCCTTAATATTTAGGAAGGTACAAAATTTTAAATTGAATAGACCAGATGTGTAGGGGTGCAAGATTATATTGTGCCCCTATAATTACATGGCGATCGCTGCAATATAACTTCGATTCAAGATGCACCGTTAGGAACGTACACCTAGCTTTACGCTCCTAACAATGTATCTGTTATTATTTACGACTCACCAGAAGGGGAAGCAGGATGAATTAAGTCTGGCTTCTTTCTTCTCAGCAGGAGGAAGTTCAATAGCTTGAGTCGATGTGGGACGTTGATGGCGATCGCTAGAAGCAGGAAGCTTCATTTTATCGAACCCTTTCTACATAAGCTTTACGCAAAGTGTTTCTTCAGAGAGGGCTAATTCTAATTTTTCACTGGATCTGGAAAAAGGCTCTAATACCCTTGGGATAAAGTAATTTCCCTGTCATGTCAATAGTAGAGACGTTGCATTGCAACATCTCTACACAATTCGCTAATAACCTTAACTAAACGATAAGGAATAAGAGTTACAGAGAGTTCTTGCCTAAGTCATGGCAAGATTTAAGGGAATTTAGCTGATTTCATTCAACCACTGTCACTGAAGCCCCTTCATTTGATGGAGGTATACCGGGTAATTCAAGACAGTATCCAGCACCATACACTGTCTTGATATAGCGGGGGTGGCGGGGATCTGGTTCTAGCTTGGTTCTCAAGTGGCGAATATGCACTCGAATCGTTTCTATGTCATCATCAGGATCGTAGCCCCAAACTTCTCTGAGGATTTCGCTAGGAGAAACTGTTTGACCGTGGCGTTGTAGTAAGCAGTGAAGTAGCTCAAATTCCAAATGAGTCAATTTCACCGTGTCATTGAACCATATTGCCTCAAATCTTTCGGGAACGAGGGTCAATGATCCATAGTTCAGAATCTCACTGTGCTTTGCGGCTTGGGGAATGCGGTCAGTACGTCGCAAAAGTGCCCGCACCCGCGCCAGCAGTTCTTCAACTTCAAAAGGCTTGGTGAGGTAGTCATCTGCGCCAGCATTAAAGCCTTCTACCTTGTCCTGAGTTTGGCTCAAAGCCGTCAACATTAACACGGGAATCTCAGAGGTGCGATCGTCGCGGCGCAGGCGTTGGCAAACTGTAAACCCATCTACTCTGGGCAACATTAAATCGAGCATGATCAAGTCTGGTTGAAGCTGGAGAGCCAGCGCTTGACCTTTGATGCCGTCTTCAGCTTGACTAACATCGTAGCCAGCCATTTCCAAGTTGACGGCAACTAGTTCTGAAATCGCTGGGTCATCGTCTATGACAAGAATCCTCGGCATTCTTAAAAATTATTACTACTTATTAAGGATAATTAACAACCTTTGATAGATACAAAGATTTTTGAAACGATTCTAAAAAAGTTTTTAAATCTTACATAAATATTAAGATTAAATGACTGTGAAATCAAGACTCAACTACATGAAATCTTATAGTCTATGATGTGTTATACTCCCCCCTACAATCCGTCTTGGTTTTTACAAAACGGTGTGATGATGACTGTATACACTGCTTTGTGGGGAAAACGTAACTGGCAAAGTACTACTAAAGACCCAGAACCGTCTTATCACGAGAAAATCTTTGTTGGTGGCCAAGGTGTGCCAATTTTTGGCTTGGTTGCCATTCCGGAAAATGCCCATAGCACGATTATCGGCACTTACGGCATTACTGGAGAGTTAAAAACAGAATGGTTTTTGAGGGTGCTAGGGCGTAAAGCCTACGCTCAAGGATACGCTGTAGTGTTGTTTGATTGGCGAGCCCACGGGAAAACTGCCGAATTTTCGCCAACTCTGACTTCTGATGGTTTGTATGAGGGGGAAGATTTTGTTCGCATCGCCGCCGCAGCTAAGGCAATGGGATGTCCTGGGAAATTTTGGTTTACAGGGTTTTCTTTAGGAGGACAATTGGCACTATGGGCAGTGAAGGTGGCTGGTGAGGTGATTAGGGAGTATGAAGATTTAGGACTAGAAGACAGCGATATTGGCGGTGGTATGGTGATTTGTCCGAGTTTGGATTCGGAGCGATCGCTATCTTATCTAGTTACAAAGCCCTTCGGCAGATATTTGGAAGCGGGGATTGCCCAGAATTTAAAAAAACTAGCATGGCGAATTCATGATGCCCATCCTGGAAGCATTGACCCGGCGGCGATTGAACGGGCGAATAGTATTTGGGGTTTTGATAACGAACTGGTAATTAATCGATTAGGTTTTTCTTCTGTAGAAGCATATTATCAAGCTAGTAGTGCTTTACAAATATTGCCGCAAATCTCAAAACCGACTTTGATTTTATATGCTGCTGATGACCCACTTTTTGACCCAGCCATCATACCGGAATTACAAGAAGCCTGCGATCGCAATTCCGCAATCGATTTATTGCTCACTCAGTACGGTGGTCATGTTGGCTATTTGAGCAGCAAAGAGTGCCAGCGTCAAGCACAAGACTCCGATCCTTGGTGGGCATGGAATCGGATTTTACAATGGTTGCAGCAACAGCGCAAAGAATAAGTAGCTCGGCATAAATAATTATCATTGGGATAAGACAGGGGCAAGGGAAAAAGAGTTTTAGCTTTCTTTACCTTTCTTCACACATTTTGCTTTTATTAAACCGGCTTACTTAATACGAAGATTTTGTTATTGAAATGAAGTCGATAAGAATAGACCAAATATTCATTAGAGCCAATAAATACTGGCTTAATATAATTTAATAAATGTTTCTACAAAAGTATTTGTTAAGAAATCATGACATTAGTTTTAATCTAGATTATAGCTCTAACTTTTTCTTGCTGATAGAAAAGTTGACTTGCTCCATAAAACCCCACTCCACAACGAGAGTTTCTAAGCCTTAAGGTATAAGAATAACCAAAAAAACCGCATCAAACTTCTGTAGGATTTGCCCAAATTTCCGGTAATTATATCGGGATAGTAGTCTTCTAAATTCTGGACAAAAAACTCCCATTGACTCTTTCAAAGGATAGGATTAATGTTGTGAGTAGTCCTTACAAGGACACTATTTAGGCATCAAAAAATCAAGAGGTATTTCCTATGATGATGATGATGATGACTGAAACCATGACTGCCGAAATGCAAGCTTGTATGAAAGTTTGTATGGACTGTCATAAAATGTGCATGGAAACCATGACTTACTGCATGGCCAAAGGTGGTATGCAGATGGACAAGGACATGATGAGCATGATGAGCATGATGCGCGATTGCTCTGAAATGTGCATGATGTGTATGAATATGATGATGAGTGGTTCTGAGTTCATGGAACGCACTTGTATGCTCTGCGCGGAAATGTGCGATCGCACTGCAATGGCGTGTGAGATGATGAGCGATGACATGAAAATGATGGAATGTGCTGCTGCTTGCCGCAAATGTGCAGAGTCTTGCAGAAGTATGCAAATGATGACTGCTTAATTTCCCTAACTAGCAGAAGTTTCTCTGCAACCTAATATTCAAGCGCTCAGACTCTTTGGGGTCTGGGCGCTTGAAGTAAGATGATTTTGGATAATTTCCCACGTCCCATATATTTCTGCGTTCACTCCATCAAAATCAAGCGCAGAGGATCTAAACGCACATACCAAGGAAACGGTTGATCTTTCATAGTCACCCATTTTTCTTTGAAGACTTCAGCTTGCAGATGGTAATCTTGAGAATTTTTACCAGCAGAATGTAGTTTGAGAAATAATGTCATTCGGTGGGGCGTTTCACTTGTTCGTACTACCCAACAGGGAAAGGTATTTTCCTGTGATGAGTCGTTGGTAAAAATGAACTGATGGGCACGAATACCGATGTGAGATAATTCGCTCGTGACTGGTTCAATGACTTGAAGAGTACAACCCCAATCAATTGCTTCTACCTGTTGTGATGACTGGAGAACAGCACGGGAGAAGTTTTTACATCCGGTAAGTTGAGCAACACTAACGGTAGCAGGATGCTGGAAAATATCGTATTTGCTGCCATGATGAACGGCTCTACCATGCTCCAATACCAATAGATTCGGACAAATCCGATAAGCTTCTTCCATATTATGGGTGACAAATAGAGTCACACCTTGGTAGTCAGCTAGAGTTTCAGTCATTTGCTGCTCTAATTGACTACGCAAATGGGTGTCAAGTGCCGAGAACGGCTCATCCAAAAGCAATGCTTCCGGTTGACTTGCCAATGCCCTTGCTAAGGCTACCCGTTGTTGTTGACCTCCAGAAAGTTGGTGTGGATAGCGATCGCCTAATCCCTGCAACTGCATCGCTATTAGTTGCTCCTCTACCTGCACCCGAATACTTCCAGCAGATAGCTTTTTGGGCAAACCGAAAGCAATATTTTGCGCCACACTCAAATGCGGAAATAGCGCGTAATTCTGCACCAAAAAACCAATGCGGCGATCGCGGCTGGGTAGATTAATTCCTTGTTCTGAGTCAAACAGTACTCTGTCATTTAAAACTATGCGTCCACTAGAGGGCGTTTCTATCCCCGCAAGACAGCGCAAAATCATGCTCTTACCTGCTCCAGAGCTTCCTAACAATCCCAAGGGTTGCTCATCAGAAGTAAAAGCAACTTTTAAATCAAAACTAGGAAGAATTTTTTCAATATTGACAAACAATCCGCCAGATTCAAAGTTAGAGTCTGGGGTGTAGAAAATTTCTCCCCCTGCTCCCTGCTCCCTGCCCCCTGCTCCCTCTCCTCTCCCCTTTTCCCTCAATTCTTGCCAGAAGTTAACTGCAATTATTCCAGATAGAGAAATCACCATAATTGCGATCGCCCAAAACCACGCCTCATTCATTGCTCCCGCTTCCACAGCAAAATAAATCGCCATTGGGATTGTCTGCGTTTGTCCGGGAATGTTACCAGCCAGCATTAACGTTGCGCCGAATTCTCCCAAAGCACGGGCAAAAGCTAACATTGTGGCGGCGACAATGCCGGGTAGTGCCAGGGGTAAACTGATCCGCCAAAAGATTGTGGTTTCAGTTGCACCAAGAGTTCTAGCTACTCGCAGCAAGTTGCCATCTATTTGTTCAAAGGCTCCTAGTGCAGTTTTATACATTAAAGGGAAAGAAACTACCGTGGCTGCGATCGCAGCACCATACCAAGTAAAAACGATGGTGAAGTCAAAAGACTCCATGAGTTTCCCTAAAGGGCCATTTTTGCCAAAAAATAGCAGCAGCAAAAAACCGACAACTGTAGGCGGTAAAATCAGTGGTGCAATAAAGATACCTTCAATCAACGATTTACCTTTACCACCATATCCCAGCATCCAGTAGGCAGCAGCAATGCCCAAGAAGAAGGTGATAAATGTGGCAAGTAATGAAGTTTTGAGTGATATCCAAAGAGGCGATAAATCCAATGGCATAGTTGCTTAGAGAAGAATTAGCTCAACTAATCCCTAATTTACCAACTTGAGTTCAAATATGCTGGTAAAGTTGGTAAGTAAGTCAGTGTAAATAATTAATGGTTCGTACTGTACTCCCTTTAAAGGCTTTCTACACCAAGCTTAGTTAGGAAATAATTTCAATACTTTTTACATTAATTAATGTAGTTTAGTTATTCTCACCGACTTACTGAAATTACATAAAAATATTCAATAAAATCCGAAAAACAAAATATTCATATTGGAGAATATGTCAGGACTGATACAACTGGCATATACATTTTCTGTTAGGTAGAGCCAAGAGCAAAGCCCAAGGCTACAAAAGTCTCAGGCTCTGCTCTGGAGAACCTTTACAAAACAAATATGACACTTGCGTAAGTTCTCTGAAAAATACTAAGAGGATATTTTTATGGCTATCTACGGTACTTCTGGCAATGACAATCTAAACGGTACTGAATCCGCTGATATTTCGATTTTTGGCTATGGAGGCAACGATCAGATTAATGGCAAAGGCGGAGATGACATAATCGATGCTGGAGAGGGAGATGACTTGGTTCTTGGCGGTAATGGTAACGACACCATTCTGGGCCGTATTGGCAAAGATATCCTTTACGGAGAGAACGGCAATGATGTTATTTTTGGTGAAGCAGGCGATGACTTTATATGGGGTGGAGCAGGCACAGATATTTTACTTGGCGGAACAGGTAATGATACTTACCTCATCTCTGCAACAGGAGATACGGCTGACACGATTACTGAATATATTAACGAAGGTACTGATACCGTTCTATCCTATGCTAGCTACACTCTAGGGGCAAACCTGGAGAATTTAACATTGTTGTATGCAAATACTGCTTACTATGGCATTGGCAACAACCTCAACAATGAGATTACAGGAAATGAATACTCAAATCTCCTGAGTGGTTTGGGAGGAAACGATTACCTTCAAGGTAAAGGTGGGAACGATTATATTTACGGTGGTGATGGCATCGATAACCTGATCGGTGGAACTGGTAATGACTCACTTTATGGTGGAACGGGTGGTGATGTACTCTTCGGCGACGAAATCACCAATGGTAGCGGTACTCCCGGAGGTAATGACTACTTGAGTGGTGAAGATGGTAACGATCTTCTCTACGGAGGAGGTGGTAATGACACACTCATTGGTGGTGCAGGCAATGATTTCTTCAGTGGATATGGCGGTAATAGCGGCGAAATCGACAGGTATACTGGCGGTACTGGGGCGGATACATTCAGCCTTGGTTTTAATGGATCTTTTAACACCAACATTGATTATTTAGGCAGTGGATATGCCTTAATCACAGACTTCAAGCGATCGGAAGGTGACAAGATTAGGATTGGTGGTAGTATCAGTAACTACACTCTTCAAAAAACCTTGAACTTTAGCGGTACCGGAGCCTTAGATACCCTCATCTACAGAAATAGTGACCTAATTGCTGTTGTGCAAGATACTACAAACGTATCTACCGCTTTAGACTTTATTGCCTAAGTGAATTTGACTTTTCACGTCATGTGCGCCAAATCTAACCCCCTAGCGCCCTTCCCTAGTAAGGAAAGGAGAAAATTCAAAGCTTCTCCACTGTAAGAAGAGAGGTTTGGAGAGAGGCTTTCTAGATGGTGTGAAAAGTCAGATCCCCAACTTCTGGTAATAAGTCGGGGATATTAGCGATCGCTAATATCCCCGACTCAGATAAGATTTCATTAAGGCTACCGACTACAAACTTTCACCCAATAGAAGAGTTTCTGAATTAGTCTAGTTTCGTGCTGTAAGCACTAAAACCATAAGCCAAAGTTTCTTTTAAAGCATCTGATGGTTTAAGACTTCTGTTAATAGCATTAGCAAAAGGTACTGGAATTCCTTTAATAGTTTCCGGTAATATTGCATATTCTGCCGTTGGTTCCACAATGTATTCTGGGCACTTATTTTGGATGCCAGCAGCCGTTAACATCTCATTTATTTCAGCACCAGAATATTGCTTGAGATAAACGGGATTTCTCACAAATGGATTCAGCCTTCTGATAAAATTATGGATAATATGAGAAGGACAAGATTTGTTGTGAAAGGAATGATTAAAAACAAAAATTCCGCCTGGCTTTAGTACACGAAATATATCAGTCAACAAGCTTCTTAATTGTGCATCTGGTATGTGCATAAAGACACAGTTAGAAATTACCAAATCTATAGAATTATCTTCTAAAGGCAAAATTTCCGCAGAAGTACAAATCAAGTTAAATTCAGCTTCTGGGAAAAAATTATATTCTTGTTTAACCTTGATTAACCGCCGCAATAAAGGTTCAGAAATATCAATACCATAATATTTTTCGCATCTCAGATTTTTCGCTTTTGAGAGATGTAAAGGTGCGCGGCCATAACCAGAGCCAATCTCTAGAATAGAGCCAACAGTTTTATTCAATGGAAATTTGTTCCAAGTACCTCCAGGTGTACCAGTTAGTAAAGTGTAATCTTGTTTGATGGGAGACGTATCTGCAAGTTTTTCAATTTTTTGTGAACCATAATATGTTTTACCAATTGCGTCCCATGTTTTTTTATGTTGAGTATTATTCAATTGTTCATAGTCACTAGGAAAATAAATACCATCTCGTAATTCAAAGTCATTTAAACTGAATTTTGTATTTGCTAATTGAGTCATTAGGATTATTCCTCATGAATAGTCAAGTCTGTTTTCTGTTATACTCTTAACTCAGCATTAACCGCAAGGCGTTTTTACTGAACTGCATCCCCAAGAAAACCGCTATAGTAACAACCTGTCATCCGATCAGAACACAAGTTCGTATACATTAGTTGATGGACAGCAACAATCGGAGGCTGGGATGGTAGAAGGATCACAACAAAAACGGGTGGTAGTTGTAGGTGCTGGTTGGGCTGGTTTAGGAGCAACCTACCATTTGGCAAAACAAGGCTATGATGTGACCCTTCTAGAAGCAGGCCCCTATCCAGGTGGATTGGTGGCTGGTTGGCAAACAGCCGCCGGAAAATCTGTTGAAGCTGGCATTCATGGCTTTTGGTATCCTTACAAAAATATTTTTTCCTTAATTAATCAATTAGAAATTAATCCTTTTACTACTTGGACTCGTTCTTCGCAATATTCACCAGCAGGCTTGGAAGTTGAATCACCGATTTTTCAGGACTTACCGCGACTCCCATCCCCACTAGGAACTTTTCTATATACTCAGTTTAAACGATTGCCACTAGTTGACCGTCTAAGCGCCCTGCCTTTACTATATGCTGTTGTTGATTTTGACAATTCTGATGATGCTTGGCGGCGCTATGACTTTGTAACTGCTAGGGAATTGTTCAAAAACTTTAATGTTTCTGCACGACTTTACCGCGAGGCTTTTGAACCAATGTTATTAGTCGGCTTGTTTGCCCCTGGTGAACAATGTTCGGCCGCAGCAACTTTAGGAATGCTTTACTTTTTTATTCTGGCTCATCAACCTGATTTTGATGTAGTTTGGTGTCGGGGAACTGTTGGAGAAAAGATATTTCGTCCTTGGGTAGAACAGATTGAAAAAGCTGGTGCGCGAGTGCTACCCAAGCGCCGAGTTACAGACTTAATTGTTGATAGCAATCATCGGGCGAAAGGTGTGGTTTGCGGTGATGAAGTAATTGAAGTAGATGCCGTGATTTTTGCAGTTGGGATCACGGGGATGAAGAAAATTGTCTCAACTAGCCTTAGTTTACAAAGCCGTGAAGAATTCCGTAATTTGAGCAATTTAGGAGGGATTGATGTTTTAGCAACGCGGCTATGGTTTGACCGCAAAATTGATATTCCCCGTCCTTCTAATGCTTGTTTCGGATTCGACACAAGTACAGGTTGGACGTTTTTTGATTTGAATGCCTTACATGATGAATATCGAGATGAGCCAGGAACGGTGATTGAAGCTGATTTTTATCACGCAAATCAGTTTCTCAGTTTGAGTGATGCGGAGATTTTAACAATAGTTCAGGGTTATTTAGCAACTTGTGTACCTGCCTTCGGGGAGGCAAAGATCGTTGATAGCAGTATAATTCGGCTATCTCAGGCGGTGACTCACTTTGCACCTGGTAGCTATCGTTATATGTTGCCCGCGAAGACAAGTTTTGAGAATGTGTTTATGAGTGGGGATTGGATTGTGAACCGTCATGGTTCCTGGTCACAGGAAAAGGCTTATGTTACTGGTTTAGAGGCGGCGAATTTGGTGGTCTCTTATTTGGGAGAAGGTCAGCCAGCCGAGATTTTAGCTGTAGAAGAGGATGAAGCACATATCCAAGTGGCGCGATCGCTTAACCAAACTCTACGTGACTTGGGAAAATCTATCCTACCTGACTTTTGGTTGCCTTAATCTGTAGGTACGCGAAAAGGTAATCTTAATTCGGTAAGCTAAAGAAAGCTATGCTATACCATTCTTCTAATGTAAATCAAATCACATAAGCTTATGGAGCCAGACTCTTTACAAACCGAGGTGATTCTGACGCATCCGCGTGAGTCACTCGGTAAAGTGCAACTTGATTGGACACCCCAACCCGGAAATTATCTCGATTTTGAAGGTAAAACTTATGCGGTTTTAGAACGCCGTCATAAATACCAACTCAAAGCTGGGCGCTACCGGTTACATAATATTGCTATTTACGTGCAGTCGGCTAAACGGCCATCTGAAAAAAGTTTGGTAGGTGGACGCTGGGTAGTTGGCGATGCCACCTGCTCTTACAATGCTCATTCAGAACTCATTCGCTGTGCAGTCAACCCAGATGGCCCTTGCGAATCTTGCCGCTTTTATGAAAAGTCTTAGGAGAGACGCGATTAATCGCGTCTGTACAAGGAGTTAAGAGTTATTTTCCCTCAACTACCCGCACCAAAAACTTCTCCCACAGTTAAGCGGGTACCATTAACAAAATCCCATCCCGACTGGGGACGTTTCCCAGCTAGCTGAACCTCTCGCAACAGCAATAAACCTTCCCCAGTTTGGACGATCGCTCCAATGCCTTTGGTAATGTTCACCACAACTCCCGGTTTGTCTGATACATTTGACAAATCAGGCAATTTAGGAATTAATTCTTGTAATTCTGGTGGGATGCGATCGCTCACAGAACCAAGGGGAACCGAAGCGGTAATTTTCAACAAGTTGTTACGAAAGGTAGCCGTGCAGTTGGGGTAAAAGCCTCTAATTTGATTGTGTAACTGGATCGCGCTTTTTGACCAATCCAAACCATAATCTTCTTTTTGAATCAGAGGTGCATAAGTAGCTGACAAATTATCTTGGGGTATTGGTTGAATTTCCTGGCGTTCCAACTTCAACAGAGTTTCCACTAACAAATCCCCACCAATCGCAGCTAGTCTTTCAGCTAAATCTTGAGTATTATCCAGTAATCCAATCGGTGTAGTGGCTATTTCTAGCATTGGCCCGGTATCCATCCCCACATCCATTAACATGGTTGTGATCCCCGTTTCCTTCTCACCATTATACAAACACCACTGAATCGGCGCTGCACCCCGATATTTGGGCAAAATCGAGCCATGCACATTAATACAGCCTAACTTTGGCATCTTTAAGATTTTTGACGATAAAATCTGCCCATAAGCGACAACAACAAATACATCTGCGTCTAATTCTTTGAGTTTGGTTAAAGTTTCAGTGTCTTTTTTTACTCGTTCGGGTTGCCATACTGGTAAGCTGTGGGCAGTAGCGATCGCCTTTACAGGTGAAGGAGTAAGTTTATTTCCCCGTTCCCGGCGTTTATCTGGTTGAGTGACAACTGCCAACACGTCAAATTTTGAATGATTCAATAACTTTTCCAAGGTGGGTACAGCAAACTGTGGTGTACCAAAAAATACAATTTTCATTAATAATTATTTGTAATCGTAAGTCATTAGTTAATGGTAAATAATATCGGCTGTTTGGTGGTACAATATTTTCGTATCGAGTGAAACCAAAAGGCTGTTTGATTAACTTACATAGTTAACTTGACAAGTGTAACAGCTAGTATCAGCTGCATTGCCTTTAGGAAACCCTCATCGTTTAGTGGTGTCTCGTCACGAGCCGCTAGAGCATCTACCAAGTTAGTTTTGTTGTGTTCCCGAACGTTTACCCCGAATTGGCATTAAATGCAGTTGGGTTTGTAAAAAACTATTGCGTCTTCTAGCTATTTTGTAGCTGAGATTGCAATTCTTAAATTTGGGTTGCTGACAGCAGTATTTTCTGAGTATGATTTATTATGCGTCTGCTTCCCCAGCTTTTCACATAACACCTCACGTTTACCATTATGAGGGTTTGCGCTGTTATATTTAGTGTGTAACCTGACTTGTTGATTGTGTACTAGCTACAACTAGTACGATCCCCAATAGCTTAAGTTATCTCATTTTTTGTTGCCAGCGTTATCGCCTCAACTATAAATTGAATACCCTTTGACTAATATTTCTTTTTAGTATTGTCGGGTATATCAACAGGAAGATTATATATCGTGTAGTAATTACTGAGTTATCAGCGTATTTACTATACTCGCATACTTTTGCAAAAAAATATTCAGTACCTGAGTAAGAAAAGGTGTAGACAATGATACTTAATTTTTGTAAAACTCAGCCAACTTTGAAGGAAAAATCTCGTCAAAGTTTTTAGTTTCTTGTTATACATATAATTACTGCCTGCCCCATTGCTGCATAGGTATTGCTTCTCACATAGCAACCGCCCCTCTAGAGAGTCTACAAATGCTTAAACCCCTTTTGCTGTCAGGATGGTTCCGCGCACAACCATTTCTCAATTACGTTGTCGTTGTGATACTGATTGCA
The DNA here is from genome assembly GCF_036917775.1 of Nostoc sp. Classification (GTDB taxonomy): domain Bacteria; phylum Cyanobacteriota; class Cyanobacteriia; order Cyanobacteriales; family Nostocaceae; genus Nostoc. Next base: position 6,755 of record NZ_JBALEQ010000067.1, on the reverse strand, counting down.
CCCTTACTAGGGGCATCGGCTCACTCGTTCCCTGTAAAATCCGAAGTAGCTAAACTAACTTCGAAGACTGGAGATTCTGACTCTGTATCAAAGGAAATAGCTGTAGTTGGGGAACCTGAGATAGCTGAAATATCGAAAACAGATAAAATCGATTTTTCAACAGAAAAATTTGACTCTGTACCCACGCAAAGTCCTGCTGTCCAGGAACCGCAAGTATTACCATCAGATAAAATTGAGTCTTTTGCTCAAGCAGATAGTTATGGGTTAAACAACGATTTAACTGTTCCTGATACTTTGGCAGCAGTTGAACTTGCACCATTAACAGATGTTCCTGTTAGTCAGCTTAATCTAGTACAAAAACTCAAAGCTGCTAATATCCAATCTTTGACAGGACAAGAAAAATCTCTCTCTAGAGAAAAGTCTTTTACTAAATCATTGACAGCAACTCAAGTAGCGCCAACTCCTAGAGAGTCACAACCAACTACAACAACAGAAATACCTGTTTCTGAACCACGTGATGAGTCCCAAGCTGAACAAATAGATCCCATAGGTAGTCCTCATCCTATTCCTTGGAAATGGATTACAGCGACTCAAGAAGCAATTGGCTCCAACGGTGGTTCTGGAGTTCGTCACTACCGTAGCGTACCTGTGGTTTCTCCAGATGGTAAATATGCTGTTTATAGCCGGGTGCAACTAGAAGTAAAACCCGAAATGTATAACAGCCGTGTTACCAGCGTTCTGTTTGTCCAAGATATGCACACGAAGAAGTTGTGGGTAATGGCTTCAACTACTCCAGTTAGCGATCCTTTATTAAAAGTAAAAGCTCTCAAGGGTTCTTCGTCAGAAGAGGCTAATCCGAATGGTCAAATTGGGGTATTAGTTCCGGTTAGCTGGTCGGAAAAAGGCGATCGCTTTTTAGCACGCAAGTTTGAAGGGATATTTAACACAGGCGATTCTACTGATAGTGCAGTGATTTGGGATCGGCAAAAAAATCACGCTAATATAGTTGCTCCTGCTAATGAGCAAGATGAGCATGAGAAAATTGCCGTCTTGTTAGGTTGGAGTAAAAAGCAACCGGATCATGTACTATTCCGTGCAGGTGAATTGGGTGATGAAAACTGGCCACTAATGCAAGTTGCTAATGATGGCAAGACTGTACCCACAACAGACGAAGATCAGCCGATTACTTTTGGTAAAAAGGTTACAGAGATTTGGGCAGGGCCACAAGTGGCTTACCGATAGTTTATAGAATAATTTATCTACTCCCGTTATCATCACCGATGGATAACGGGAGATTTTTTATTGGGTACTTTCTATACTCAAAACTCCTATATTGACACCCACCCAAATATGTCAATATAGGAGTTTATTGAATCTAAAACTTGGGACAACTCGTTACAATTGCAATAAAAATATTTAAGACTAAAACTATTAAAACTTATTTATCACCCCTTTCCCATTCAGGTATGGCTCCTTTCACCCGGCGGATGGGCAAATTAGCAATTAAAGCTGTTGTTCGTTGGTTGCTTTCTAAGGAGAACTCCAAGCCTTCTGTCTCAATTTCGACATAGCGACAGACGACATCTAGGATTTCTTTTCGCATTTTTTCCAACGTTTGAGGATCTAAATCAGCGCGATCGTGAGCAATCACCAATTGCAGCCGACGTTTAACTTGAGTTCGACTGCTATCAGGGCCGCGAGAAAAAAGTTTTTCTAGAAGTTCAATCATTACGAATAGGTCTGGCGCGGAGACTAGAAAAGTAAGTTAAACAATCTTTGTCCACAACAACCTTCGTAGACGGGCGAAGATGCTGTCTTGGGATGAGTCGATCTCCAGAAATTCGACACTTTCTCCTTCTAATCTACGAGCAATGTTTTCAAAGGCTGTGGCGGCTAAAGAGGGATTTTCCGCTAACACTAAGGGTTCGCCGCGATTGGTAGATACAATAACACGCTCGTCGTCAGGGATTACCCCGATCAGGGGAATGGCGAGAAGTTCCTGAACATCTTGCACTGACATCATATCATTTGCCTGCACCATTGCGGGTCTGATGCGGTTAATTATTAAATGAACACGCTTGATACCTTGTGCTTCAAGTAACCCCACTACCCGGTCGGCATCACGAACTGAGGAAATTTCTGGCGTGCTGACAACTAGCGCTTCTTTGGCCGGGCCGATCGCATTTTTAAACCCATTTTCAATACCGGCGGGGCTATCAATGATCACGTACTGATATTTTTGCGCTAGGGCATTGACCAGTAACTTCATCTGTTCCGGTGTGACTGCATCTTTGGAGCGATTTTGGGCTGCCGGTAGGAGTACAAGATTGGGTTGGCGTTTATCTTTCACCAAGGCTTGTTCTAAGCGGCACTCTCTGGCCAAGACTTCCACCGCAGTATAGACAATGCGGTTCTCCAGCCCTAGCAGTAAATCCAAATTTCTCAGACCAAAATCCGCATCAACCAAGGCAACTTGACGACCTATTTTGGCTAAAGCCATGCCCAGATTTGCTGAAACTGTGGTTTTACCCACTCCTCCTTTACCGGAGGTAATCACTATAATGCGAGTCATGATAGAAATGCGGTCAATGAGGGTTCAGGAAATATAAAACCGTAAATTGAAGTATAAAGTATGAAGTATCGTATCAAGTATGAAGAAATATCTGGTCTCCCTGATTCGGGCGAGGATGAATATTTTTTTTTGCGGTGTCTGGCGACAAGCCGCTCCCCATCTACGCTCGGTGGGATGAAATTCACAACGCTAGGGGAAAGGGATTAGAGTAGTGTATTCCATCTACATGAAAACCGCTATATTTCATCCTTCATATTCTTCATCTTTTAAGTAAATATTCAGGGCTACTGGTTGCTTTTAGCAAATTGGTTTCTGGAAAAATCACTAGCCCTAGCGATGCGAATCCCTTGGGGCATAATATGTGCCACTTCTGGAGAAAATTGCATCGGTAATTTTTCTGGTGCCCTAGCGACAGCATCTGCGATCCGCAATTGGGTAGGTTCCATTTGCAAAGCCATTATCAGACACTCACGATTGCCTCCGGCCCCAGCATGAGCAATTCCACGTAAACGACCCCAGATGATAATATCTCCATCTGCAATTACAATACCACCTGGGTTTACATCTCCCAAGATAATTACTGTACCAGGATGACGAATTTCTACTCCAGAGCGGACTGTTGTTTCTAGATAGAGGGCATCTGCCTGGGGCGTAGCTGTAGCTTCTGACTCTGTACTCAGGGAAGTTACAGGCTGCAATTGTTCTACAGAATACCCAGATGTGACGGCAGCGATCGCAGTTTGTCGGCGACTTGTTGAGACAGAAATTAGCCGCAGTTGGACTTCACTTAAAGCCTCGGCGAGTTCTTGAAGTTGCCTGGCATCTACTAAGCGGTCTTGTGCCATTAGATGTACAGGTGTATTAGATACACGGAAGCGATCGCCTGCATTCAAACGTTGCCTGATTTGTTGCCAAATATCAGACCAACTGAGTTCTGAGGCAGATACTTGAGATTCCGGGGGCAAAATTAATAACAGTCGTCCCTCCTTACTTCTTAACTGGACTTGAGTATTATCATTTACGCGATACCCTGATATTGCTGACTCATTGGGATTTGAATCAGTCAAGATAAAATCTGATGCGACATCAGTCTTAGACTCTACATCTGGGTTAGCAGGATTTGGCTCTACATCTGAGTTAGCAGGATTAGACTCTAGATCCCCAACGACAGTATTTGATTTTAAATAAAGGAGGACGGATCTTAACTCCGCATCAGGGGGGATAGGATCTGACTCTACATCAGAAACACTAGGATTTACCTCTACCTCCGAAAGGATAGAGTTTAATTCTGCATTAGGAAGTGCAGAATTTGACTTTAGATTGGGAATTGCAGAATCAGAAGTCATGCAGTACTAGCCAAAAGACAAGGGACACTCCGAATCATTACCAATATTAGATCAGTTGGAAAATCTAACAACATGATCAGACCAGAAAGTGCAGAGCATAGATTACTCCCTTTCCGCCATAAGATTACTTGTATCTTCACTTTGCGTTCATTGCCATACCCTTGGGTACTCCCTTAGAGAACTCGTAGAGTAGCCGATCCGCATCTACGTAAAAAATTATCTTCTAGCAGAAAGGCAGTAGTTCGGAATCATCATCTTCACTCAACACTCAAGATTGTTTAGTCAACCTTTGATAAATTGTCCCCAAGGCATCAGCATCACCAACGTTACCTGGAAACAGCACCACAGGCAAATCAGGAAACTGGGGATGATCGGATGGGGTTAACACCATTGAACAACCAGCTAAAATTTGACCGAGTAAGCGGGCTGAAGTTAAGTTTAGTCCAGTACTCAAAACATCGTTTGAGGTAATGCCGCCCTTGCTGATTAAGAATCCTATATTGGATGGTAAACCCCGCACAATATCCATCAATAAACTTGAAACTTTTGTCCCAAACTCCAATCGGGTGTTGACATCTTTAAAACTCAGTTCCTGACGGCTAGTATAAACTACTGGTGTTTTACCCGCTTCGTGTGCTGCCTGTGTACTTTCTTTGATTTCAGTTAGCAGAACCGCAGATTGATTTGCATCATCAAGTAATCGTGCGACATTTACTTCAATTCCCACTGTTCCCTCTATTTGCAATAGCGCCTCTAACTGCTGAGTAGTCTTTTTCACATGGGAACCAACAATTACCGCACCTGGTTTGCCTTGGCGCACATACTGCGCCATATTTTCGGCGGCAATAGGTTGGGGTGGTAAAGCGGCTAAAGCCGTTAAAATACTTGCGCCACTACGAAACAGAAAGCGTTTCCCTTGACTTGCTGCTGCTAATATATCTACTGCAAAGCGGTTGAGATCATCTTGAGTTTCACCATCAACGACAGCGCACTGATTACCACTTAGTTGTAACAAGCTCTCCAAACTACCAGCGCGAATATCAGCTAGGAGAAACCTTTCTACAGCTTCAGCACTAATTCGTCCTTGAGTCTTTTCTTCAACATACTTGGGTAAGTAACTGTGATGGTAGCTGAAGACTGAATCACGGGCAAATTCGGTTTCATGGACTGGAGTGGGAATATCGCCAATCATCAAGTAATGCACACTGTCGCGGGTAATGCGTCCACCCTCAAAAAAAGCTGGGACAAGAAAATGAGCATCAAAGGGGCCGAGTTCTTGTGCGATCGCATCAGTTTCGATCGGATAATGCCCCCGCAAAGTAGAATCAGAACGGCTGACAATCAAAAAATCGTCGATTCCTTCCACATTCAAAGCGATTTTCAGATTTTGGCAAACTTCTTTGGTGACAGATGTAGCTGACTCTGGTGTTAGCGATCTCGTGTTAGTCAGTACAAAAAAAATCGGCGAATCGTCCTGTAACCCACTGCGTAAAGTGTCCACATCCCAGTGCATTAGCAGCAAGCAGCTGTGGACTGTTTGAGAACCCGTAGGGTCATCATCCAGGACAATTATTTTGGGTTTGTTGCTCATTTTAGTCAATGGGGCGATCGTTTTCTGGGAAAGTTAAAAGGGCGGTTATAAACCGTGTCTACACTAGGCTTTACCCACCTCGGTGGGTTAATAAATCTTAATTTTCTCTTAGTCCGCGCAGGCGGCCTACCCTTCTCCTTCGGAGACGCTACGCGAACGGGAACGCCAAGGACGAACGTTTGTGTAGCCGTGACTTCTAGTCGCCCAAGCTTTACAAACATTCTCTTAGCCTTTCTGCAATTTTCTGATTTCTGCTTGCACATCGATCGCAATTTGCAATGATTGATTTAGCAATTGAGCATATTCACCTGCTTGACTACTAACTTGTAAAGCTTGCAGACTAGCTAAATTATTTACAAATAACTCTTGGTTATTAGCAAGCAATTTTTTATTATCTCGCAAAATTCGTTCCGTTTTCAAAGCGCGGACTAAATCTTCTCTAATTAGTTGCAAGGCGGCGGTGACTTTATCTCGGTCATGGATACTGCTTTCGACGTTTCCTGATGCTGCCAATTGGTCATTAATATCGATGGCAGCAACCAGGTCATGATATTTATCAACTTCGTCTAAAAGTATTGTCAGCCCTTCAGGACAGGTTAATTGTCGCCATAGCCATCGCCCCACTAATATCGGCATTGGCACTAAAATTAGTAAAAGAATTCCTAGTCGAATTGAAGAACCAATTGTTGGCAGAATAATAAACGCATAAACAAAGCCCACAATTATTGGCGTTAGCGCCAGCGTTACCAGCATTTCATTAATAAAAAACCCTAATCGCTTTTTGCCATCTCGCAGAACAGAGGGACGGAAAACGTCTTCTGGATCGAATCCAGTTAAACGTCTCAGTTCCCCCTTACTAATTTCCAAGCCTATTAAGTCCGGCTGCACGGCTGGATAACTCCTATGGAAGCCCAAGTTGCGTATTTATTTTAATCGGCTTTGGTAGAGAAGCAATGGATGGTTACGTATAGTTATGATAAAAAGCAGATTGTGCAACGCGATTAGCTAAAGCTAAAAAGCATTTTTGGATACAATGCAGTACTTAATATAGGCGATCGCGGTTAAGCGTACATCAAGTTGAGTATTATGACCACAGAACCATGATTAATAACTTTTAATGTTGCAACTGCTAAAAATGCCTGAATCAAGGAGTGAACTACCCACACTGACTTGGAGTACCAAGTACAGTGTCGGCTTCTGTAATCACAAGGGAGTGCCGCAACTTGGACTTTCGCCCTAGTTTTGG
>NZ_JBALEQ010000066.1:0-4897 GCF_036917775.1 Nostoc sp. | reverse complement strand
AATTCTTGCCAAAGGACTTGTCATATTCTTTCCACATAATTGCTACTGCAATTTTTTATTATCTCATGCTATTTATATTAAGGATAAGTCTAATGTAAAAATAACTTGAACAATTAGAGTTGACTCATCTTCAGCCCACGTAAAGCACAAGCTACATGGAACTTGGGATACTAATGTGCATAGCCGCTAGGCTAAACTATGTATAAAAACTTATAAGTATATAGAACTGAGTAAAAATGGATATTAGTATTAATAGCAGATTTACGGAAGTAGTCAAGGTTAAAAAATATAAAATCACGCCTAATCTGAATTAGCAAAAAAGGCGAGAGAAGTAAGAAGATGAAAGTTATACCAGTTTTCATTTGGATGCAATGCAGTCTGACCTCTCTCCTCAAAGGCTACCGTGTACACACAAATATAGGCAGCAAGGATTTCAACTCTTTAATTCCCCATAAATATCCAAATTTTCGGCGACATGAAACTTAATTTATCCCCCTAATTTTAGAGCTAGGGGGATAAATTAAGTTTCAGGTAGGATTTCTCGACTTGTGTGTACACCGTAGGCCCTGACGGTATTGAGCCGAGATACGTGTAAGTGCGATTTGTTCTTGCCCTCTGCCGTCTGCCTTACCCCAACCAAGATCACCAAAAGTTGCCAAGAACCCATAAAGTGGCCGCTTTAAAAGCCTGGAATGCTTATTTTTGCGTTGCCCTACTTTCACCATATTTTACAGCGATCGCATTCAATTCTCTCAAATCCGCTTCTATCATAGATTCTGTTTTGCGGCCACTTTATGCTTGAAAAACGGCCACATTATCCTTTAAGTGACAAAACTGTGGGTGTGGGTTCGCAGATAAGATGAAATGTGAACAACGAAGTTATAGGGGTTCCAGGCACCGAGATTCGCGCATAAAGTGAAATCGATTGTGGGGTAAGCGTTTGAGGCCGCTAGCGAATTCGCACATAAAGTGAAATGGTGTAACTAATCACAGAAATTAACTGGACTTTATGTGAAATTAGGAACATTCAACATCAGGGATACTGAAAATCCACTAGGAACGCAACTTGACTAGCTTGGCAAGAAAAATTACCAATACAGGCACGAAGAAAAACATAGGTAGATTCTTCAGCTTCAAGATGCGCTCTTTGGTTTGGTACGAATCTCTGAATGAAAGAAATTATATGTATCTTCTGGAAATTGACCCAGATGTCGTCTCCTACAAAACTCAACCCTTCAAAATTTCTTACATTTTAGATGACAAAGTACGGCGGTACACCCCGGATTTTTTAGTGCAAAGGCAGTCAAAACAACAAATTGTAGAAATTAAGCCAGCAACTTGGCTTGATGATGAAAAAAATGTCAAAAAATTTCCAGTAATAGCTTCTACTTTGAAGTCTCGTGGGTGGGAATTTGCCATGATCACTGATGAAATGATGAGTAGAGGCTCTCTGTTAAATAACGTTAAACTTCTCTATCGATATGCCAATATCCTTTTAACACTTCAACACCTGATTATTTGTCATCAATATTTTTATTCAAAATCAGCAATTACTCTAGCGACAGCTATAAAGGATCTACAGCCTCAAGGGATTGATAAACCCATTTTATTAAAATTAATTTTTGGGGGATTTTTAAAAACTGATTTATTGGTTAAACTAAAGGATAATAGTCCTATTTATTTATCCTCACAGCCTATCTCGCGGGGAGGCAAGGAAAATGATTAGAGTCAGATTCCAAGAAGGAATTCACTTGTGGCTGCATAATCGTGAGTATATTATCCAAGAGAAAACAGGCAACCAATTTAAGTTACTTGAAAAATCCACTAGTCAAATTAATTCGCTAAGTGAAAAAGAATTAGTCCAATACTTCTTCACTGGTCAGTTAACTTTTCAAAATTCGGACGAAACTGAAACTGTTAATTCCTGGCAAGCAGTAGATTTTTCGGAAATTCCTGAACATCTGAAAGCGGAAGCTCAACGCAAAGAAAAATATGTTTTAACAGTTTTAGAACAAAAAATATCAACATATACTTCTGCTTCCCTGACACCAGTTATCCAGCAAGTTGCCGAAAAAATTGAAGATAAACATCCCCCTTCATATATTACTCTTTATCGATGGGTAAAAGAATATCGCCATAGTGGTGGGAATATTCGCTCATTAATTCCTCAACATCAAGCAAAAGGTAACTTTAAGCCCAAAATAGCCCCAGAAGTATATCAATTAATAAAAGAAGTTATTAACGAAGTATATCTAACTCCTGAACGTCCTAATATTGCCAGTATCTATGATGTCGTAATTTGTCGGATTCTGGCAGAAAATAATTTAAGGAAATCAAACAGGCAAGCCACTCTCTCTATTCCTCATCGCTCCACCATTTACCGCCAAATTCAACAATTAGACACGATTGAAAAAATAGTTGGTCGTTATGGAAAGAGAACTGCCAGTTTAATGTATGACCCCGTTCAAGAAGGACCGCGACCCTCTCGTCCTTTAGAAAGAGTTGAAATTGACCATACACTTTTGCCTTTCTTTGTTGTTGATACAGATACAAGAATGCCCATTGGCACACCCTCTTTAACCAGTGCTGTTGATAAATATTCAGGAGTTATTGTTGGCTATTACCTGAGCTTTGAGCCTTTCAGTTCGCTTTCTGTTATGCAGTGTTTACTCCATACAATTCACCCAAAAGATTATGTAAAAAATAAATTTCCTTCGGTCACAAAAGACTGGAATGCCTATGGAATAATGGAAATTATTGTCGTTGATAATGGAAAAGAATTTTATAGCCAACACTTTCAAGATGCTTGTCAACAATTAGGGATAAGCATCCAATATACACCTCCTTATATGCCTTGGTATAAAAGTAGCGTAGAAAGGACGTTTAGTAGTTATAATACCCAGCTATTGCAGGGACAACCAGGGGCATTATTTCAGGAATTTACAAATCAGTATGATTATGACCCAAAAAAGAATGCTGTGGTTTCTCTTGAAGCTCTACAAGAGATGATTCATATCTTTATTGTAGACATTCATAATCAGAAGTATCATTCTCAATTTTGTACGCCAAGAGCCGAAATATGGTCAAAAGGAATAGCTGAATATCCGCCCACATTACCTCTAAATCTCCAGGATTTAAGAGTATTAGTCGGAGCCGTAGAAAAGCGAGTTATTACTAGAAGAGGTGTAGAGCTTTATGGGCTTTATTATAACAGTTATGAATTGGCTAGACTACGCTCTAATTATGAAAAAGAAGACAACAGAAGGCAAGGTGGCTTGAGAGAAAGAGAAAAAGCCACTATTAAGTATGACCCCACAAATTTATCAACAATCTATGTCCTTGACCCCAATAGCCATCAGTTTATCGTTGTACCAGCGATGAATCAGGAATACACTCAGGGTCTGACTCTTTGGCAACACAAAGTTATTAAAAACCTAGCAGCTATTGAGTCAAAAAGAGTTGATATTATAGCTTTGGCTTTAGCTAAACAGAAGATTCAAGAAATTGTGGAGCGTGAATGGCAAAAGTCTTCTAAAGGTAAAACGCGTAAATCGATGGCTAGATGGCTAGGGATTGGACGTGATGACTTAAAAGTAGATGAAGTTACATTTAACAATGAAAACCATTACAGCCCAAGCCGAAATAATCAGATAAAGACCGAGCAAGAATTATCAAATTTATTTAACCAAAGTAGTGAAATTGCAGGAATATCTGACTTAGGCAATCCTGATAATTCCTTAATAAACTTATTAGATAATCAACAAACTGAACTCAAAACTCATAATCAAGAATTACTAAACAATTCTGATAATAAAATTCTCAAAACTCCCAAACGCCAGAAAAATAAAACATCCGTTAATCCTCAAGAGATAGAGAATATTTTTCCTTCTGAAGAATCTGTGATTGAAATTGATAATTGGGAGCCAGATTTAACTGGTTGGGAGGTGAGTATTGGTTTACCCAAATAAGGAAATTAGCGACGATGCAAGTAGCCAAGATATCTTGAAAATTAGTTTGGCCGAGAAGCTCCAAATTATTAATAATATTTATGTTCTTTACCCTCGACTTCAAGAAGTCTTAGCAGCTATAGAGTACTGTCACCATTTTTCTTTAGGTAAGTCTGAGCCAGAATGTATGTTTCTTAGCGGTCAAACAGGAGTAGGAAAAACTACAATCTACAAAGCTTATGCTAACCTCCAATTTATCTGAGGTATATACAGCAAGAAGGCTTTACTATGCATCAGATGGAATCATGGCTCATGTGATGAAGCTAGTTCGGTATGGCACTTATTTAACTCTTAATAAAAATCAAGAAAAACTTGATTTAAATATTTTAGCAGCAGCTTTTGAAAAGTTTGTTCAAGCTGATAAACCTGAAAAAAATAATCCTTTTCTCACTGATAAATTTGAGATTCAGCCACTTCACTCTGCAACTCTAGACTTAGAAGTTGGCGGGACTAATAAACGCCTAAAATCTAAATATAAAGACTTAAGAGCCTCTCAAATATTAAGGAATTCTTGAAGAATAAATGCATAATCTAGTGCTGCTACGAACTCCAACTCCCTATGAAGATGAAAGTCTAGCTGGTTATCTAATTCGATTAAATGAAAGTAATTATTACTCTTCACCTAAGTGGATTTTGCAGCTAGCAGGTTTACATATTAATTGCAGAATTCCTCTCACTAACAGTCTTTATGAGCCTTCAACTTTGAGTCAGGTTATTCAGGTGAGCGATGAACAGCTCAAGGTAATGGCTTCTCTTCCTAATCAATTAGTTGGAGATGTTAATTCTCAGCAATATGCTATTTATAAGTATGCTAAAAAACTATGCCCACATTGTTTAACTGAATCTGCTTATTGCCGCAAAATTTGGGATTGGGATCTAGTCACAGCTTG
>NZ_JBALEQ010000065.1:0-12770 GCF_036917775.1 Nostoc sp. | reverse complement strand
GGTTTGAGGAGATGATGTTTTGCTGACTAATTTAAGCTTTTGAGACTCAGTGTAACTAACAATGTAAAGTTTTGTATCACTATTCAACATTTCTGGATTTTATCAATCAACTTTACTAAGCGATTTTTCATATTTTTCTTGGATTTGGTAATTAACTGTAAACCTCTATCGTAGAGTTCCTCAAATAGTTTTTGTGAAATATATCCTCGGTCTCCAAAAAGTTTGCTTTCTTATGTCTTGAGTCATATCCGGAACTGGTTTTCGGTCATCTATGTTTGCAGGAGTTAATTTTAAAGCGAGCAATTCTCCTTGATCATTAATGATTAAATGTAGTTTAAATCCAAAATGCCATTCAACCGAATTTTTACCCCATCCAACTAATCCTTTAAAAACCTTATGAGAACGTGCCCGGCAGTTATGGCAAACAGTTATTGGAGTTGAATCGATAAAACTAATTCCCGTAATTTCTCCCGTTAATGTGTGCAAGAAACAACACAGTAGCATCAAGCTCCTTCGCGCAGCGTCTCGAAGAGAAGGCATTAATTCTACAAATCTCGTGTAGCTGACTAAATTCGGGAATGCTCTACCCCAACCGGGGATTACTTGCATTGTGTAGAATTCCTTAAAAGTTCGATAGCCACTGCCGTGAAAAGCTATCACAATGGTCATAACTTCCGATAAGTGCATTCTCGACTGACTGCGACGCTCCCCACTTATGGATGCTAATTGTGGTACTTGCTGCCATAAGTTTTCCCAGGGAAAAGCAGAAATCATCGATGTCGCAGAATATTTGTGTGATATCGAGGCGAGATACAATGGTAGACTAAGCACTGACCCTTGTTTTGTTTAGATATTTTTAGTCTCGGCGTTTTTTTGTGCCTTTTTTGCTCATTCTCAATCAATCTTAGCGTAGGCGTAGCCCGCCGCAGGCATCGCAACACCTGTCTAGTTTCTCATGTTTCATATCTAGCAAGCTTTTTGCCGTTTTCTATCCGTCGAACTCACGTTATTTAGGCTGAAGATTTCCTGAAAGTTGGTATGGATGTGCAGATGTATGTGCTAGTTACAACGGTAGCTGAATCACAAATTCAGTTCCTTCGCCAAGTTTAGAATTCACTTCGATTGCTCCACCATGTTTTTCTACTACAATTTGACGGGCGATCGCTAATCCCAATCCTGTACCTTTCCCAACAGTTTTGGTAGTGAATAAATGGTCGAATATTTTTCCTTGCACCTCTTGTGTCATACCTTTGCCATTATCGCGGATATTGATGTGTACCTGGTTTGATATCACTTCAGTACGGATAGTAATTATTTGGGGATTGGCTTCCAGTTCTTTAAAGGATTGAGTTTGAGCCATTTCGTCAAACATATCGATGGCATTGGCTATGATGTTCATAAATACTTGGTTTAACTGTCCAGGGAAGCATTTGATTGTCGGTAAATCGCCAAATTGTATGACTTGAATCGCTGGACGGTGTTCGTTGGCTTGAAGACGATATTTCAAAATTAATAACGTGCTATCGAGTCCTTCATGGAGATTGGCAGTGATTTTGTATTCGGTATCAGCACGGGAGAAGGTACGAAGACTATTACTGATATTTGTGATGCGATCCGTTGCTATTGTCATTGAATCAAGTAATTTGAATAAGTCTTCCAAGAGAAATTCCAAGTCGATTTTTTTGGCATTTTTTTGAATTGGCTCAACTGGGTTGGGATAGTGCTGTTGATAAAGAGCTAAATGTCCGAGTAAATCTTGTACGTACTCTTGACCATTGGTGATACTGCCATTGAGGAAACCAATGGGGTTGTTGATTTCATGGGCAACCCCAGCCACTAAATTTCCCAAAGATGCCATTTTTTCGCTTTGTACCATTTGCAATTGGGTATTTTGCAGCTCTACATCTGCTTGATGGCGTTCAATAGCAATGCGGGCAAGATAAGTTGCAACTTCCATCAGTTTGCGATCATGCAGGGTAAATTCACCAGCTACAGGCTGATACATGGCCAGGGTCGCCAGCACCTGTCCTTCCGCACCTAAAATTGGTGTGGAGGTACAAGCCCGCAAACCAAAGTCTAAGGCAACTTGATAATTAGCCCAGAGGGGATCGGTAGCAATATCTGTCACCGTGACAGATGCTTTGCAATAGGCAGCAGTCCCACAAGAGCCGACATCTGGGCCAATTTTCAGGCCATCAATTAAGGCATTGTAGGCTGCTGGCAAACTGGGGGCTGCGGCATAACGTAATCGCCCTTCAGCATCAATCAGCAAAAAGGAACAATAGGCTGGATGATGAGCGTGGCTTTCAATGGATCGGGCAGTTTCTGCCAAAATAGTGTTGAGAGAAACTCCTTGGGCAATCAATGCCAAAATTTGCTGTTGTCCATTAGAGAGTGCCAAGACTTCTGCTAAATCCTGAGACTTTTGTTGAGCATCTTGGAGTGAGTGTTCCAACTGTTGATAGAGTCGGGCATTTTCCAAGGAAATGGCAGCTTGGGTGCAGAGGAAATTGAGAATTAAAATCCGCTCTTCGGTAAATATTCCACTGGTGAGTTGATTGTTGAGATATAAAATGCCAATTAAATGCCCTTGATGGAGTAGGGTCATACATAGTATGCTTTTGGGCTGGTGTTGTCTAAGATAGTCATCAATTACAGGTAAGGTAGTTTCCATGTTGTCAATCACCACAACTTCTTGGGTGTTTTTGACGTACTGAATCAGCTTTACTGGTACATGGAAATTATTAGTGAGTGGTTCAGCACACAGTTGTGTTTCATTGGGAGTAGCGATCGCTCGCACTTGCCATTCTGCGGTTTCACTGAGCAAAATCAAAGCATAGCGATCTGCTCCTGAGTTTTGCAGAATGATTTGGGTGAGTTTATGTAGAAGTTCATCAAATTGAATTGTGCTAGAAAGTGCTTGAGAAGCTTTGAGGATGGAGGCAAAATCGAGAGTTTGATTGATTTTTGTACTTCTGGAATTGCTATGAGTACCCTTATGAACTGATAACGTAGGCGCAGCAATGGCCATCAGTGTAGTCAAGGTATCAGTCGATGTCACTGTTTGTTGCAAGATGGGGCGTAGCAATTGGGGATAACGGGTTTCTAAGTCTGCAACTTTGGCTTTAGCTCCCCACCGACTGTAACAATAGTAAGCTTCTTGCATATAAGCTGCGGCAACTTTCTCCTTCCCTTGAGCAAAATAGAACTTATACCAATTTAATATGAAGCTGCATAGAAAAGAGCCTCTAAAATAAAGTTATAAGAAGAGACAGATATTACCTGCTCAAGTGTAATACCAATTTAATATGAAGCTGCATAGAATAGAGCTTCCAGGATAAAGTTGTAAGAAGAGACAGAAATTACCTGCTCAAAAGTAAGTTGGTCAAATATTTCTTGGATGCGCTCGTGTAAAGTTTGTAAAGAAGAGAAAAGCTGATTTTTGAGTGGTTTCTTGAGGAGCTGCCAAAGCCTTTCAATGGGATTGAGTTCCGGGGCTGAAGCTGGTTGAAACAAAGGAATAATATTTTCTGGCCAACAAATTGCGGAACTTGTATGAGCAGGTGCTTGATCAATTTGTAAAATAGCGTAATCACTACCTAATTGCACAGATAGCCAGTCCAAAAACTGTTGAAAACACTCACCATCTAGTTTTGGATATTCATACAGGAAATGATCTCCAGTCAATGGTTCAATTGCACCATAAATCCAAAAGTTGTCTCTTGGCCATATCACCTTAACAGTGGGCTTGACTCCGAAAGCTGTAATCACTTTTCCTGTAAGAGTTTTGAGTCCAACCCTAGTTTCATCCTGGCACAGGTAGCGAACACACTTGCCGGGCGCTAGATGTTTTTCTAGACAATTAAGAATGATTCCGAGTTTTTTTTAAATTCAGATATCAATTTCTCGTCTTGGTTATGGCTTTGAGGGCGAGGCACTTTTAGTTTTGCCCCTAATCTATATCGAACCCAGGCATAAACCATTGCATACTCTATATCTTGTCCATGTTCTTGTTTTAACCACTCAACTATTGCACCATAGCTACTAAAGCCTTTTCCTGTTTTTAACTCCTCTGAGAGTGCTGCGCTCGCCAGCCCGGAAGCAACGCGATCGCTTTGCAAAACTCATTTACAAAATAGTAAGCCAATTATAATGCTGACACACTTTTGGTGTGATTCAGAAATCAACTAAATGCCCCAGTATGGGCAGATAGACAATCGCACTTGTGTAACATCTGCAATTCAACACCCAGATTCCATCTACCGTTTCCCCACGCTGTCTTGAGAAAAGCGAGAGTTACAGCTTTACAGTGATTGGATAGCCAGTGGTAAAACAATTAATCTATGGCGCTACTTTTTCTTTAAACTGTTTTCCAGCAGAAAACGCAGGCACTTTGGTCGCTGGAATTGTCATTGGCTCATTGGTTTTCGGATTACGCCCTTCACGTTCTGAGCGTTCGCGTCGCTCGAATGACCCAAACCCTACCAGCGTTATCTTCTCTCCATTAGCTACAGCTTCGGTAACAACTGACAAAAAAGCACTTATGACTTCATCAGCTTGCTTTTTTGTGATGTTGGTCTTTGCTGCTACAGCATCTACTAATTCGCCTTTGTTCATAAATCACCCTGAAGTATTGCAAATATTGGAAATCTAGCATTACTAGCTTTTATTAGCAAAGGGGTGAAAGGAGTAAAAATCAAGCAACACACGAAAATTAACAATGCACTGCTACTAACAATGCACTGCTACTGCCTCTTAGACACTCAGGCAGTCCAACCCCATTACAAAACCAACGGCAGCAATTCCTTCATCACCTTTGTCATGTAGAATAACTGTGGGTACAGCCGAGCGCAACACCAAAGATATTTATAAAGAAAAAGTTCATCCGCTCCTTTGCTCCCGATTTGACAAGAGCCAAACAGCATTGGTGATTGGAACTAACACTTGAACTCTTTAATTTAATTAACGCCGACGCTTCACAAGGATGAATAGAGCGATCGCACTTCTAGAGTTAAGATATCTCTTAAAAAGTAATTTAGGCAGGAATGATTAAAGCAATTAGTGAACGCTTATCAAGTGATTGAACTTTACCTACAGAGTTGAGAGAAGTTTTAAAACCAGACGAATAGCTCAAGCGCAAGACTCTCATAACTTTCCAAACATTCTTTTACGGGTGGTTTGGTGCAGGAATTTTCCACTCTGTAATTCCGTCCTCTGTTGCACTAAACAAAGTCTTGCCATCCCTACTAAATACCATTGCTCCCGACCAGTTGCTTACATCGGGCAGAGTTGCTTCTATATTTCCTGTTACCAGATTCCAAACCCGATATGGTTTATATCCTCCACCAGTAATTAAAGATTGCCCATCAGGACTAAAGGCGATGGTGATCTGCGGAAAATAGAAGCCCCCAAAATCCTGCAACAATTTTTCTGTTGTCAGGTTCCACACTTTTACCTGCTTGGCACTACCACTAGAGAGCAACTGACCGTCACGACTAATGGCTAAAGCAGATACTGCACCATAATGTCCAGTCAAAGTGGTGCGCTTTCGTCCAGTTGCCAGATCCCATACAGTGATGTGATTGGAGTAATCGCCACTAACCAAAGTCTTGCCATCTGGAGTCAGCGCCAAAGTTATTACAGCATCCGGTGTTTGTGCCAATGTGCTTGTTAATTGTCCAGTCGCCAAATTCCATATCTTAATAGTATTGTCGGAACTCGCACTCACAATTGTTTGCTGATTGGGTGTGATCACCAGTGCATTTACAACTTCAGAATGCCCTTTGAGCGTAAATTTGAGTTTTCCCGTCGCTAAATTCCAGACCTTAATGGTCTTGCCTAAACTCCCGCTCACCAAAGTCTGACCATCAGCAGAAAGCGCAAGGTCATAAATATCATTCGCGTCTCCTTTGAGGGTTAATTGCGGCTGCTGACTTGGCAGATGCCAGACGCTAAAGCTTTTGCTACCGCCGCCCACTAAGAGCTTGTCATGTAACAACCTTGCCTCTTTTGAGCTAGAAATGCCTTCTCAGTAAGCTTTCTAGATAATAAATTGTAAAAGTTGTTTCTTGACAGGCTCTAAGGTGTGACCATCAGAAGAAAGGGCGATCGCTTCTGCTACTCCACTTAACTTCTGCACTACTGTCAAATCGCAATACTGGGAATGAGGCTGCGACAACTTGCAGATATTTGTTGCTCGGTAACTGCTCCACAAATATGCTCCGACTTGTATCAAAAAAATTATAATCGCTACACCACGCAGCAACCATATCTGTTTTTTGCTCAACCAGTTGTCTAACATCAGCTCTGTTCTCTTTTCGGTAGGTAGTTGAATTGATCGCAAACAGCTTATGGGGTATAGGTTGCACTGTTTCAGGTTGTACTGTTTCAGGCTCCACTGTTTCATCAGGGTTCCCGGCTCTATCCATACTTCCGCCCAAGAGGGGCTTTGCTTTTAGGATAAAAATATTTTCGCCAGGGGGTCTACCATCGCTAATCATGAAGGCAGTGGTTGCCAAAGAGCCGATACCACCACTCAACAGATAAGCATTAAATTCCTTAACCATGTCAATTGACTCCCTAATGAGTTTAGTTTAATCGTGTCTTATGTCTTTTGTTAGCCTAAATCTAAAGTTATTGACGTGTGGAACGAATGATGATTTCATTTACATTAACTAGCTTGTAGCTGGATCAACGTTTTTGTCCCGGCAACGTCACTAATCCGAACCGCTATCATCATACCGCTTGAGTTCGGGAGCAACGCGATTTTGTGAGATCGGGGTTTAATTATCAATTACATCGCTAAATTATTAATAAAATCAGTTTTTTTGTTGCGATCGCACTCAAGCACTCTCATAACTCAATGCTCAGAAATACTGTGTTAGGACTGTAAACCAATGGTTGCTTTGAGGAGCCATAATCAAAAAGGTGATTCGCAACTTTTAGTCCGCGTAGGTTAGCCTGCAATTATGATTTTCAGTTCAACTGGTATAGACTGCCATAATTGACAATGGAATGGTGTCGATTTTTATGTTGGAGCAACAACCGGAAAATTTACAGTTTTATATTAAACAGCTAGCCACAGAAGCGTTACAAAAATCAGACCCCTCGGCATGGTTTGAAGTTTTATATGCCAAAGCCAAAGGGGACACAGCACAAATTCCTTGGGCTAAGTTAGCTCCTCATCCTTATCTACAAGATTGGTTGACGAATCATGAACCGTTCGCTTCTGGGCAAAAAGCGTTAGTAATTGGTTGTGGCTTGGGAGACGATGCCGAAGCTTTAGTAAATCTGGGGTTTGAAGTAACCGCCTTTGATATTTCACCGACAGCAATCGCTTGGTGCCAAGAGCGATTTCCTAATTCAACTGTCAACTATATAGTTGCAGATTTATTAGCAATTCCCTCACAATGGCATCAAGCTTTTAACTTTGTTTTTGAATGTCGCAATATTCAAGCTTTGCCTTTGAATGTGCGTTCTTGGGTTATTTCTTCAGTTACCTCTGTACTTGCTCCTGGTGGAACGCTGTTGATGATTACTCATGTTCGAGACACAGAAGCTGAACCATCGGGTCCACCTTGGCCATTATCTAACTCAGAATTAGTACAGTTTAAAAATTTAGGGTTATACCAAGTAGAGCAACTTGTGTTTTTAGAGTCTGGGCAAATTGAGGTTAAACAAGTTCGGATTGAATATAGAAGACATAATTCTCTGAGCAAGTAGTAATTAATGCTCGAATTCTGCTGCTGTTATTCAGAGGTCAAGTAATTTGCAACTTCTTTTTGAACCCAAGTCATATATAGCTATCAACTATGAAATTATTCAAATACCCAATTAAGCTTGCTTCTTCTTGCTTTGCCATCTGTGTTATCGCTTCTACGACTGCGGTAATTGCTCAACCCAAATCTCCACAAACTAATTCAGCAATAAAATTAACACCGACTCAACTAAAAGTTTTACGTTCACTAGGCTTAAAAATAGCATTACCAAGTTACATACCCACAAATTTTCATGCCGACAAGGTAATAGTCTCGGCTGGACGCGAAAATGTTGACAGTTTGCGTTACTTAATTGTTTACCAAAATTTAAGTGCAAATAAATGCTTTGCAATTGAGTCAGTATCTGGGGGTATTGGAGACTTACCTTCTGGGTCGCGCAGTTACCCGATAAATTCTCCGATATTTGGAAAAAGCACTTTGGAGCAAGGATTATACGGGAATGCCAAACAACCAACATTGCTATCGCAGTGGTGGGGAGAGCAAAATGGCCCCTTTTACAGATTTGTTGGTACGGGAGTAATGCCAGAATTGTCTAATTGCAGTAACGTTACTCCCCAAGAAGCAGTCAAAGTTTCACAGTCGATTCAATACTTGAATTAATCTAGCGTGGCTTTGCAGTGATTGGATTGACAGTACTAAAGTAAATACATTTGTTATTGATTAGGGTGCTACTTTTTCTTTAAACTGTTTCCCAGCAGAAAACGCAGGTACTTTGGTCGCTGGAATAGTCATTGGCTCATTGGTTTTCGGATTACGCCCCTCACGTTCGGAGCGATGCCTACGGCGGCAAGCTACGCGTCGCTCGAATGACCCAAACCCTATGAGCGTTACCTTTTCACCATTGGCTACAGCCTCAGTGACTACTGACAAAAAAGCACTAATTGCTAGCATATAAAGATAAATGCCAGCTTAAAACAATCGTCCACAAGGAATTGTTCCACGACGAATCGCATGACCGCTGGTTTCGGAATCATCTGCCCAGAAGAACTGTTTAAGGTTGCTGGCGCATTCAGAATTGGGGGCAATGGCAATACCTTCGTTATTAATGTTTGCCATCGAACTTGGACGTTCGTAACCCTTGCTGATGATGAATTTGCCTTTCGTTGGTGAGCCAACGGTGGTATCGATGGCAAGCAGAGTTGAACGGTTACTGCAATTGTTGTCACAATAAGCCCATAGAGTTGCATTATCGCGGTCGAAGGATAAATCCATGATCTTTGTATTACCGCTGGCAATTGTAGCGATACGCCTATACGTAGAGTCGGAGTTGAGCGCGTAGGCATAAATTTGTCCATTCGCTTCCAGTCCAACGAAAAACAATCCCGTCCCGTGTAACGGATAATTAGCTGAATTGTACGGCAAATTGGTACTTTCATCTATAAATCCATTAGCCTGCAAATAACTATCTGGCACCCACGCGATTGCTTCCAAGCCTAGATTAGTAGAGCTAACCGTCGGCAAATTAGAAGTTAAGTTCCATTCCTTAATAGCATTAAGGGTAGTAGCACTACTACTAGTATCATAACTCAGTACACTGAAGCGGTTCGAGCCGCTGCCATCTCGCTCAGTAGAGATATAGATAGTCGTTGAAGAAAACTCGGCTTTAGTCATACCTTCTGCATCCGGCGCACCAGTCCCATTGGGATAACGTAACGTTTTTCCCGAACTCCAACCATTAGCAGTATTTTTGACAAAATTACTACCGTTCCAAACCATGTTATAGAGTTTTGATGGCGAATTTTGCACCCCCCACAACACAGCTTGTTCTGTTCCAGTTGCTGGGTCGTAGAATAAACCGCTGAGATTACCACCAAACTGGTTGGAGCCATCGGTAGTGACTACAGCTGTGGTACTAGGCCATACGCTGTAGGTGACAGCGGCTGCTACTAATTTTGCACTCAATAAACTGATGCCACAGGCAAAAAACAGCTTTTTGAGCGCAAAGGAAGATATTGCTTTACATTTCATTGTTTGATAATCTCTCTTAATAATTAATGATTGAAACCCATACGCTCTCCAATTATCGATGCGTAGATTGTTTGGATTCCTCGGCATCACAAAAGTGGGGGTAAAATCCACTCTAGCAATTGGTATGACTTCAAAAATTATATTTGGTTAAATTTTTGGTTAAAATTGGTTATTTTCAGAAAGTTTTCGTCACAGAATAAAACTGCTTTTGTAATGTCCAAAATTTGGCCACATTTTGCCCGACCATTTTAATCACCTGGTCATTTTTTTTCATTATTGATAAATTTTATCCTAGTATTGTAATTAGATAGCAAAGTTAGGATTAATTTCTAAATATTTTTCAGTACCAAATCCTTGCCTGATAATTGAACGTTGAAATTATCATAAAGTCGTAGAGTTGGAAATTCTCGGTTAGTTATGGGGCGACAATTTTAATCATTATGAGTAAAATAATGCTCTTTTACCTTACCTTTTTTAGCTGTTAGAACACCATTACAATAAGGACACTTAAGTAAAGTCTTTCCCCTGTTGATATCTTCAATACATATCAAGATACCTTCTTCATTTACACCAAATTTTAGCCACATCGTCAGATCATTATTGAATAGTTAAACTTGCTCTTACAAGTGTGCTTCAACTTGTAAAAAATGTATCTATCTTTTGGGCTAGGTAATGTTGATTTGAAGAATGTAAGTGCGATGGAATCAAGCGAGTATTGAGCTGAAATATGTGTTTTTTGCTGCGAGATGACCTCAAAAGGCATAATTTCTCGTTACTAAACACGACTTTTTTGTTCCTACTGTATCAAACTATCAAGACTATACAGGGCAAGGCTTTTTCGACCTAGAATGCAGTTTTTTACACCTATCTCGGTTTCATACCTATTAGGCATTAATTCTTCGTCTTACCCTTCTAAAATGAGCGAACACTAAGTAATATTCCCATTTGCTACTAAAAATAAACACATTATAATGTGAAAAAGTACGAGTATATACTATAATGCGAACCCTTTATGCTAGCTGAAAAAAACATTGCTTCAAACTTAGTTATTGAAACCCACGATTATCTATTACGGCTAGCAGTTACAGAAACAGATTTAATCTCGTTATACCGGTTACGCTTTGAAGTTTTTAATTTGGAACTGGGTGTAGGACTTACAACATCTAATGCCAACCAATTAGACCGAGATAAATTTGATGATGTTTTTCATCATTTGATGATAATTTCAAAGCGTACAGGTCAAACCATCGGTACTTATAGGCTACAAACTTATACAATGGCTTGTGATGGATTTGGCTTTTATTCGAGTCAGCTATTTAACCTAAATGTTATTCCCAATTCCGTGCTTCATTCGAGTGTCGAAGTTGGACGTGCCTGTGTTGCTAAAGAATACCGTAATAGCAGGGTCTTTTTTTTACTATGGAAGGGAATAGCTAAATATTTAGTTTGGAATGGTAAGAAAAATTGCTTTGGAACGTCATGCTTCGTAAATCAAAATCTTGAGCAAGCGGCTTGTGCATATCGTTATTTCCAATCATCGCAATTGTTATATCCAAATGTTTTGGTTTATCCACATTCCCAATATAGATTTGAAATTGACCAAATTTTGACTGATGTTGATCATGTTGATATTCCTAATATTTTGCGTGCATACTTGCGGATTGGAGCAAAAGTATGTAGCTTACCAGCAATCAACCGAGAATTTAAATCTATTGATTTTTTGACTTTATTCACTATATCTGCGATGAATCGGCGACATTACCAAATGTTTTTTGAGGAGGAAGACAATTTTGTTCCTTTAAGCGCATCACAGCGTCAATGAGCAAAATTATTGAAGAAGAATTCAGCAAGTCAGAATGGGCTAAACCTTAGCTATCCGCTAACAGGAGTCAAAATCAATGTTCGCCCTAGGATTCAGACCCTAACCAATTGTAGACACCGTGAAGACGATAGCGCAGCGTATACCCTTCGGGATACAACGCTATGAGCGACGCAGGAGCGTCTGGGGTTTTAAACCCGTTTATTCAGACGCTCTCTACGAGACGCTAGCGCGAACGAGTACTCGCTTGCCGCCGGCGCTATCCACCAGTCGCACAGAATTCAATTTTGTTAGCGGATAGCTAAGGTTTAGCCCATTCTGGTGACTGACGCATATATTCTGTTTGATAATTTTTAATTCCAATTTAAAACTAGATGATACAGCATACTGCAACCCACCATCTACGAGTTTTTATTATTATTTGGTTAGGACAACTGATTTCCCTCATCGGTTCTGAACTAACTGGCTTCGCACTGGGTCTTTGGGTATATCAAAAAACTGGTTCGGTTACTCACTATAGCCTTATTTCCGTATTTACTTTGCTACCGGGGCTAATAATTTCTCCTGTAGCTGGAGCTTTAGTAGACCGTGAGAGCCGACGATGGGTGATGATATTTAGTAACTGCGGTGCTGCTTTGTCTGTGGGCGCGATCGCCTTACTATTTGTTACAGGTAAGCTGGCGGTCTGGCATATCTACGTAATTGTTGCTTTTTTGAGTATTTGTAACGCCTACCATTGGCTAGCTTATAGCGCCTCGATCACTTTACTAGTACCTCAGCAGCATTTGGGTCGTGCTAGCGGTATGACACAATTAGGAGAAGCTGTTGGTAAAATCATTTCACCAATATTGGCAAGTCTATTATTGGTTACTATTCAACTACAAGGCATATTCCTTTTAGACTTTAGCAGTTTCTTGTTTGCAATTGTCACCCTACTAATAATCCAAATTAGAGAAGTAAAAACTACTAATAATAATCAAGCTGATAAAAAGTTACCACTGCAAGAGGTACGATTCGGTTGGAACTATATTACAGCTAGACCAAGACTTTTCGGACTGCTTGTTTATTTTGCGATCGCTAACTTTACTGTCAGTACTGCTGAAGTCTTAATCCTGAGAGGGTGACAAGGCAACTCTAAGCTAGATGGGACAAAACTTTGAGAAGATGGTGGAGACAAAAAATAGGGAGCATTTTTGTGGCTCCCC